>JACRIJ010000120.1 GCA_016220095.1 Planctomycetota bacterium
CGGAGAGCATAATATACTTGACATTTGAAGGTAGCCGCAGGCTTTAGCCTGCGCTTAGAATCCAGTATTACAGCGCAACCTAAAGGTTGCGGCTACCTTAGCGCTGGCTATGAATGCCAAGTATATTATGCTCCGAGTGAAAAGTATTACAAATAACAAAATTGCAGGAATGTAATAATGAACAACATCGTAATACAACTGATTTTTTCCTGGCTCGTGCCCGGAGCCGGGCATTGGCTGAAAGGCAATTACAGGAAGGCAGTGTTCTTTTTTGTGGTGATTAATTTCACAATGCTGCTCGGCATTTACCTTGCCGATTTCCGCGACATCCACGCGTACGAAAATCCGTTCTACTTCCTTGGCAGGTTCGGAAGCGGATGGGTAATGATGTTCCTCACCCTTCTCACGGATTTTACGCCGCTGTCCGCCACGAGGAACGACCTGTTTGAAGTAGGTTCGCTCTATATCTGCGTCGCGAGCCTGTTAAATCTGCTTGTAATGATGAATATCTCCGCGCAGACCAGGACTGCTCCGAAAACCGGAGAAACTCCGGCGACCCAGCCTGCCGATGACACAAGGCCTATAGGAGGCGATCTATGAAATTCCTTACTACACTCTGGTTCTTTCCGATTTGCTTTATAATTTCGCTTGTAATGACCGCGACAAAAGAAGAGGATTTTAAGGTCATTTTCGTAAAAAGCGCGAAGACTTTCCTTATGCTTTCAATCGCGATATTGACCGGTTCTATTTTAATATTCCTTTTGGGGAAATTTCTATGAGACAGATGCATAACAGACAGAATAAGACTTTCGTCAGCCGCAGGCCTTTCCAGAATCCGAAAAACATGCCGTTCCAGCATGACCCGCGCGCTAACGCGGACTTGCCGTTCGGCAAACCTGTTGAGCGTGCTCCTCTTAAGCCGCCTGTAAAAAAACAGGACCCTGAAAGCCCGGTGGGAAATAAGCCGAGTAGCGAGTAGCGGGGACGAAACGACGAGAAACGGACGAAAAAAAGAAGAAACAGGAAAAACGCAGAAGGCGGAACTACGATGGAGTGCGACAACTAAACGACGAGCACAAACGAAACGTCCGACCACTGCCCGCTGGTCACTGACCACTGTATTGTATTTATGGGAAATGAAATGGCTGTAAAATCTATGTCAAAAAATGTGTTACTCATACTCGGATTCATTATTATCTCAATGCCTGCATACGCCCAATTTAAACCCCTGCAACAAGGCGATTTTACGGATTACGGACTTACTTTCTTCGGCAAACAGCAGGACGTCATAACATGCGACCTTAACAAGGACGGCCTTACTGATATCATGGTTACTCACTACGGCGTTAAAGACGCCAAATGGCTCAGATACGTTTCCATTTATTATCAATTTGAAAAAATCACCTTTACAAACCTGCCCTTTCAAACGCTCGTACTCCCTGATACTGCCGTAGCGCTTACCTGGGGCGATTTTACGGAAGAGGACGGCATGGAAATCGCTTTTTATGCGGAAGACGGCGTATATTATTTCGGCTCCGAAAACGGCTTGTATTCTGATACCCCGAAACTCCTCCTGTACGCGCCGACTTTCTTCAAAAAACCCCAGCGTATTTCAATACCGATATTCATGGGTAATGTTGATATTGACGGAAACGGCAGGGACGACCTTGTGATTCCCCAAAAAAATAACGTAAAAATACTGCTTCAGACGCAGAGCGGGCTTTATGAAAAAATATGCGACCTGCAGTGCCTCTCCTCCAACACCGTGGCAAGAGGCGCAGATATGCGAAAAAACATGCTCTTCCAATACGAAACCGCAATGCCCGTAATCTCCTGCGCCGACATGAACGGCGACCGCAGAAAAGATATAATACTCCTGACTCGCAAACATTATGACTGCTTTCTTCAGAATAAAGAGTCCGGATTCAGCTCTAAACCGGATTTTTCGGCTGAATTGCCCGTAACAAATGACGAAAAAATAACCGGCAACCGGCTCGATACGGCGTTTGTAAAATTCGTTGACATAAATAACGACTCCTGCGTTGACCTGCTGATAACAAGCACTGAAGGCGAATTGGCCTCGTTAGATACCCTTAATACAAAACAATACCTTTTTATAAACAACAAGAACGGAACCTACCCCGCGGTACCGAACCAGATTATACGGGTTGACGGGGTCAGCATCTTTCCGCAGATTACGGACATTGACCATGACGGCTCCATGGATATGGCATTGTCTTCATTTAACATTGACATTGGCAGCACCGCAAGAGTCGCCCTGCTCGGCGATGTCGCAATAACCTATTATGTTTATCATTTCCTTTCAGGCAAAAACAGGTTCGGAGATATACCCGATTTTGACCGCACCGTATATGTCCCTAACAAAAAACTTGAAAAAGGCGGCGGAAAATTCATGACAAACATGCACTTTACCGGCGATTTCAACGGGGACGGCAAGAACGATATGCTCATATATTCCGCCACGCAAAAGGATAATATGGAAATCCGAATTAATTCGGAAAACAAAAGCAATATCAGATTCGAAAAGGATTCCTATTTCATAGATACCATAAAAGACGAAGACCTGCCGAAAGAAATACGGGTGCTTGATTTCAATAAAGACGGCAAGAGCGATATTTTGATGCTCTACGGCGGTTCGCGCATGACCGTTAAAATAGCAAAAAAAATCAAGTGAACTAAAACGCCATTCCATGCGTTAGTAGAAAAAGCAACAAGTGACGTAGTCATGTCCGGGAGCCGAGAGCCGATACACGAAAGCCGGGAGACGAGACGGCGAAATGAAACCGCAAGACTTGTAAAACTGTTATGGAGGTTCTTATTATGTTCAAAACACACCGTTATCCGCTTGCTTTATTCTGCGCCGTATGCCTGACTCTTCTGTTCATATCACCGACACTCGCGCACAGAAAAGACCCGTCCATACATCCCGATATCGTAAAATGCGAAGACTTCCTGCGCAACAGGGACTATTCCAAGGCAATAGACTCTCTTACCGCCCTTCTGAACCGCGATATATCGGGCAAGGATTACGCCATCTATCTCATAGCAGCATCTTATTACAATCTCAAAGAATATGACAAGGCCATCGCAACGTGCAACCGCCTGCAGGCTGATTTTCCGAATTCCGACTGGGCATTAAAGTCCGCATTTAAAAAGGCGGACGCCTTGATGGCCCAAAAAAACCTGCCCGAAGCCGAAAAACTTTATTCCGAAATGCTGGCAAAAATAACCGATCCCCTGAGACGCAGGAAGTTCGCCATGGAATACGTCCTCGCGGCGCGCGAATACCTCTATCCGAAAGACTCCGAGCAAAAGCCCTCTTATGACAATTATGTTGTTGCAAAAGACCTTTTGTCAAAGGCCGTTGAACTTGACTGCCTTAAAGATGAAGAAGAACAGGCACGCTATGAAATAATTATGTGCCTGTCCAAAATGATTCCCGGCCAAAGTACGCATGGAAATAATGCCAATCAGAACAGAAACATTGCACAACCTCCGGCTTTAAGCCCTGCTGAACTTAACGATTCAATTGATAAATTCCTGGAAAAATTCCCGCTCAGCGCGCGGACAGACGAAATTCTTTACTTCAAGGCTAACTGCCAAATATATTCCGGACGTTCATGGGATGCCAGGGAAACCGCTTCTCAAATTGACACTAAATTCCCTAAATCAAAATTCGCGCCGCAGGCGCTTTTTGAGACGGCCCTGGCAATCAAATTCTCATTAAAACAGGACAATCACGTCAAAGCCGTCATTGATATCCTGAAAACAATCGTGTCTAAATACGCCTCAAGCGAATACGCCCCAAAGGCGCAGATGGAACTCGCGGGTTTCCTGAATGAACTGCAGCGTTTTGACGACGCGTCCGCGGAATACGCCCGTTACGCGGAATTGTTCCCGAAAGACGAAAAATCGCCCGATGCCCTGCTCTGCGCAATTAACATCTTTGTATCACGGTTCCAAAACGATAAGGCCGTTGATTTGTGCAATAAAATAATAAAATCCTACGCGGACTCGCCCGTTCTGCAAATCGCCCGGCAGAAAATCGCCCAAATCAGCTTCGCCAGGGCCAACGCCTCTTTCCTTAAAAAAGATTACGGCAAGGCCATCCAGATGTTGAATGGCTTCATAACGGAATTCCCCTCAGCCGGCGACGTGCCCCGGGCTGAATACCTCAAAGGCGAATGCCTTAAGGAACTGCAGAATTACAATGACGCCATCGAACAATGGAAAAAGACGTCCGCTAAATTCCCGGCTGCGGCCGAAGCGGCAAAATCCTTGTTTATGATCGCGGACATCTATGTGGAAAAACTTGATGATTATGAAAATGCGCTGAAATATTACGGAAAAGTGACCTCAGGCGAATTCCAGGCAACAGCGGCTCAGAAAATCCTGACAATAAAATCCAGGGAATTGTACGCCGAAACTGAAAAAATATTCACGACCAGTGAAATGCCCAAGGCTATGCTTACGCTTAGAAATATTGATAAACTAAAACTTAAGGCGTATCAAATTGATATTAATGATTTTTTTGAGAAAAAATTGTCGTTCGCAGGGCTTAATTCCATCGAAATGTCCATAATTTCAGCCGATAAGGAATGGGAATATGCCGTCCCGGATTATAAGAAATTCAAGCAATTCAAAATTGAAATAGAAATGCCCTATAAGGCCCCGGGCGCTTATATACTCGCGTGCCAATATGAAAACCTTCAGGCAAAAACAATAGTAGTCGTATCGGATATGGCATTTGTGGCAAAATTGTCTAAATTGGGCGTTCAACTTTTGGGCGAAAATATGAAAAAAGCCGAGCCCGTTGAACTTGAAAATTTCAGACTTGCAACAAACGGCAGGATATTAAAAGCCCCCAAAACCATGCCCGATGGCATTACCCCGCACACAGCCGCTGTAATTGCGGATTCCGACGGCAATACGGCCTTTAATGAAACTGACGTCTCATCCCTGCCAAAGCCGGCGAAAACCTCCGACGCCGCAATTATAACCACTGACAAGGCATACTACGCACCGGAAGAACCGTGTTTCTTCCATATTATTATAAGGAAGGCTCAGGCGAATGCCCTATCCATCCCGGAAATAAAAGATTTTATACTTAAAACCGCAATTGCAAACGCGGAAACGAATTCCTCCGTAGAATCGGAACAAACCATTACATTAAACGAATACGGCACCTATGCTGGAAGTTTAAGCACGCCAGGGTTCATGGATTCCGGAACAGTTACACTGCGCCTGTATGAAAAGACCAATCTCATCAAACCGCTCGCAACAAAGTCCGTAAACGTCATAAGCGGCAGTATATTTGATGATAACGCCGAATACGCGCAAAATCTGACCGGCTCCTCTTATGGCAACATATCAGTACTCTTCGCGCCGGACAGGGATAAATATTTCACCGGAGACCCGATATGGGTAAAGGCATTTATAATGGATAAATTCGGCAGGCCCTACACGGAAAGAAAAGTCCAATACGTTGACCCTGTTACCGGTAAAAACAATGACGCAATGACGGCAAAGGACGGCGGCATTGATATAAAACTGCAGAATACCGAATCGCTCAGGGGCAGTGGAACTCTGACCATAAATGTCATGAATTACGGCAGTAATGAAGAATTCCATTCAAGTTATGACGTACAGATATTGCCGAGAACTTTCACCATACAGCTGGACAAAGACCTGCCGGACATAAATTCGGCCATCGCCGGAGATCAAAAATCAGTAAAATTTTTCGTTAAATACTCCGATGATACGCCCTCTGCCCAGAAATTGCATTGGTCGGTTAAACGAACTGATGAATCCGGCGAACCGGCGCTTATCGCGGAAAACAATCTCACGAGCTCGGATAAAGACGGCTCAGGAAGCTTCTCATTCACTCCCAAAGATGAAGGCATCTATGCAATAGCAATTGAAGGCAAAGGGGTTTACGAGGAGCCCGTAAGGTTCACCTTTGACATAAGCGCCGCAAGTGAAAAATCGGAACAAAAATTATGGATATTCACGAACAAAAACACCTATAATATAAATGAAGATATTGACCTGAAATTGTATTCGCTCATAGAAGGCAAGCCGCTGTGTTTTGTGACGCTTGAAAAACAAAACGTGGAAAGAACCGAGAAAATATATCTGACTAAGGGCTGGAATACACTGAAATTGCCCCTTAAAGGCATTAACGAATCAATGCTTTTCATCAACGCAAGCGCTATGCAGAACAATAAGTTCTATTCCGCGGAAAAACCCGTACAAATCAAGAGAGAACTTGAAATCAGTGTTGATAACCTGAAGGATATCTATCTGCCCGGAGAGGAAGTCACGCTGAAACTGTCCGTAAAGGACTCCTCAGGCACGCCGGCAACCGCGGATTGTTACGCGATTGTCAGCGAAACCACGGTAAATCTGCCGAATTTCAACACCTATGACGCCGCGAAATACATCGTTTCACTGCCGTCCAACGTACTTTCCTTCGCAGGCCAGACGGAAGAGATATCGCAACAATTGCTGAATGCCATGCTAACACTCAACGCAATGCAAAACTCAGATGCGTTGGTTATGATGCCTGTAGATATAGAAAATAGTTTTAAAGATAATGAAAAACAGGAAGATTATGATAATATAGGACTCGGAGGAGGTTCAGGCGGAAGATTCGGAGGCAGACAGATGACCGGCAGAGGCGGCGGCGGCAGGAAACAGGGCCGCGCAAGGCCTCCTTTATTTAATACACTGCTCGCGCAAGGTCTTAAAACCGACGCCTCAGGCAATGCCATACTGAAATTCAAGATGCCTGCCTATAATTCGCAGATCTACGTTCATTTCTTCGCGAATACCGCTGACTTGATGTACGGCAAATTATCCAAAACTTTTAAGGCTTACGACGAAATTAATTTCACGGTTATAGAACCGGAAATGATTTACGCTGGCGATACTTCAAGCGCCTCTGTAATCGTCAGAAACCTCGCATCCGCGCAAAAGAACGCGGAATTTGAAATCAAAACCATAATTGACGGTAAGGAATCAATCCTGAAAAACAAACTCGCGCTCCAACCGCTCTCAGGCGCTGAAATTTACATAGACCTCAAACCGGAAAAGCCGCAAGATATTACGCTTGTTCTGACTTATAAGGGCATCAGCCGTTCATTTAATATAAGCGTATCTTCGGCAAGGGATTCCGCAATAGTGATAAAGAGCGGTTTTGCCGTTGAGAGTCAAACCATTGCCATATTGCCGCCGAAGGAAGGCAATCCGCAAAACGGCAGGATAAGCATCTCCGCGGCCTTGTCGCCGGAAAGCATGCTCGCAGGCATAGCCGATATGGAATTGCCGAACGGCATTCATGATGCCTTGAGTTGCGAAACTGATTTTGTAATAGCGCGCGTCTTCTCAAAAATTGCATTGCTTGACTACTTGATGTCCAGTAAAAAATCCGATGAAAAGGCCGCAGTTGCACTGCGAAGCGGTATCAAAAGCCTGTTGGATGAACTGGAACTCCTGAGAAATTACCACAGTGCCTGGACAAAAGACGCGTCTAAATGCGCCTTCAGCAATTCAACGGAAAATGCCATCATGAGTTCGCTCGCATATACCGCGTTCGCATCGGCTTCAAAGCTCGGCATAGAGGTTGAGGAAACGCTCATGGAAGAATTATCCGGGCAGATATCGTCTTATTACAACCTTGAATCAAACGACGAAGCCAAGGCATTCATCCTTTACGCGCTGTCCGTAAATGACAAGGCGAATTTCGGGTACATCAACAGACTGTACCGCGATAAAGACAAGCTTTCCGCCCGGTCTCTGGCCTTGCTCGGACTCATGCTCAAATCAGCAGGGAAAACAGATATGACCTCCGAAATAGCAAAAGACCTGTTATCCAAAACGAAAAACAGCGGCGAAGCGGTCTATTTTGATATCCCGGCTGAAAAGAGAGTCGGATACGCGGATTCCAACACGGCCGTTACTGCGATTACACTTGAAGCACTGGCAACGATACAAGGCGATTCTCAAACCGTAAAAGGCAATGCGCTTTACATTCAATCAAGAAGATCGTCCGCCCTCTGGGGAAATCCCATAGATTCAGCCTTTGCCGCAATTGCCCTTTCAAGTTATTGCAGTGCCGCAAAATTGACTGCCGGCGAAGGCAAATTAACCGTAAAAATAAACGATGCCGCACCGTATGAAATAAATACGGCGGAATATTCAACCAAAGAATTTCCGGCCCAGGGCGACCAAAAAGTACAACTCACTTTTGACGGTAAAGGAATCGTTTTTTACGCTATTACCGCAAATTACGACACCGATTCCGCAAAACTGCCTGATTCGGGCATTTCAGCGTCTGTAACAATGCATTACCCGAAATACCTGTCCGAAGGCATGGAAGTAAACGAAAATTTTAAGACTAAGAAACTGGAGGCGCAGGTTATGTCAATAGGCGCGGCCGGAAAGACCTGGGGCATGCATATAGAAACGGAAATCAACACGCCCTCTTCAGGAACATACCTGCTGGAACAGGAATTGCCCGCAGGCCTTCTGCCTGACGGCATTGAGACAAGCGGCGGTAAATTCTACACCGTACTCAACAAAACCGAAGAAGGCAAGGAAAAGTTCTCCATAGACACGCCTGTCTATTCGCTCAACGCCGGCAATTTTACCGTAAAACCGCCGAAAGTGTACGTTTTGAACGTGGAACCTGAACGCGTATTTACAGGCGCTAAAACAGCGATCCGCGTACTCCAGTCCGGTAACGATTTCTATCAGGCGTATAAGGTAAATTACGGACAGCATTATGAAATTGGAAAGTATTACTTCGGGAAAAAAGACTATAAAAATGCCTACGAACACCTGAAACCTTTGCTGGACGATGAAATGTTCAGCGAACAGGCGTATTGCTCGAGCGCGGCTAAAATGCTCCTGCTGTCAAGCATAAAAGAAGGCCTTGGAGACAGCATTATAGAGTCATTTGAAATCCTGAAGGAAAAAAGCCCGGACGAGATACTTACCTTTGAGGATATGGGAGCCGTTGCAAAGGCTTACAAAGAAATAAATGAATATGAACGCGCTGTTAACGTAACTTCAGCCATACTTGAGGCCTACTTCCTGCAGGAATCCAATATAGCGGGAACTCTTAAGGGCATTGAAAACCACAAAAAGGCCGTGGATGTAATGTGCCGCCTGATACTGAATTACCAGGACTGTAAGCTTGTTCGCGACATGCATTCGGGCCTCGCGCAAAACCTGATAGCTTACGCGAAATCAGCCGGCGTATTCAGCTCGCCGGATAAGGCTGAAAAACAATTCACGCGCATGGAGGCCCTTGAAGAATCCGCGCGGCTGTTTGAATTGTACCTGTCAATATATCCTGAGGCGAAGAATTGCGACGAAGTCAGCTACAGCCTCGCAAACACTTATGCGGAGATGCCTGATTACGAAAAGTCCGGCGAATTTGCTCGCCTGTGCTCCGCAAGATATCCGTCCAGCAAGTACCTTGACGGGTTTGATTATATCAGCGCCCTTTCGCTATACGGAAACAGGAAATTTGAGGACGCCGTAAAGGCCTGTGAGAAGATAGTCAATTACAGCTATTCCGAAGAAATGGTCAAGGACAAAACGGCCCTGAATGACACCATTAATCTCCTGACAGCGCAGATATATCACGCCATGGGACAGATAGACAAGGCGCTTGAAAAGTACAAGCTCGTAAAAGATAAATATGCCGATGCCGGATTGACGGTAAGATTCCTTGAAGGCCAGGCCTTTACACTGCCGGAAATAACGGAGTCACCCCTTAAGGACACGCCTGAAATGGAAATTGAATATTCCGGCGTCTCTGAAGTAAACATAAAGGCCTATAAAATTGACCTCCTGATGCTTTTCATGAAATACAAAAACATAGACTCCATGGAGTCCATAGAGATTTCAGGCATAAAACCGATACTCGCCAAAACTGCAACGCTTGCGAATCCAAATTCGCATAAAAAAGAAAACCAGAAAATCGCATTGGACCTGAAGGAAAAAGGCGCGTATTACGTGACGGCAAAGGCCGGTGATTTCTTCTCCTCAGGCATATTCCTCCGGACGAACATAGGTATGACCGCGCAGGAGGACCCCGACAGCGGCATGATGCGCGTAAACGTATATAACCTGGAAACCGGCAAGGTTGAGGACAACGTGAACGTAACGTTTATTTCGCCCGAGATGGCTGACTATAAGATGACGAAAACCGATCCGCGCGGCATAGCCGAAATGCGCGACCTGAACGGATTGGTAACGACCATAGCGGAAAAGGATTCGTCCTACGCCCTGAAAAAATCGCAGGGCTTCATACGGGAGGTTTTTGACCAGAAACAGCAGATAGAAATGAAACCGATGCAGTATGACGAGGAAATTGAAGAATTGGAGTACAATAAAAAGCAATACGGCGAGAACCTGATGAACCAGCAAAAAGGCGTTGAAACGAAAAGAACTAAGAAATAATCAATCCGTGGCCGAGAACCGGGAGCCGGGGACCCGGGACGAACGGCGAAAATCACAATGCTTATGCAGACTTGTCGTTCTTCGTGACTTTGTGCCCTCGTGGCAAAAAAATTCGTATTTCCTGTATAGAAGTTAAGGACTTAGAATGCGTATTTTACATTTATTTTCAGATTGGAAATGGACCGGCCCTGCAGAACCCGCCGTGCAGATGAGCGCCGGCCTGAATGCCAAAGGCATTGAGGTATTCTTCGCCTGCCAGAGACCGCCCGCAAATGCCAGACAGAGCATCCTGCAGAAATTATCAGGCGCAAAGTTTCATGTCATCACAGACTTCAATCTTGCCAAGGGCCTGAAGCCGCTTAAGGGCATTTCAGACATCAAGGCAATCAGGAAATTCATCCGTGACAGGCATATTGATATTGTGCATACCCACACTGACCACGACCATTTCATCGGCGGAACGGCCGCGCGCGGGACAGAGGCCAGGATTGTGCGCACGAACCACAAAGGCGTCCCCTTCCGCACCAACATTGCCGCGCGCTACCTGATTAACAAGCTCACGGATGCATATACGACTTTTACCGAAACAGGACTTATTGCGGATAACAAGAATTATCCGGGCAGGGAGGATTTTTTTTACAAACTCAATCCATCCATAGATATCGGCAGATTCAATGCAGAAGGAAACTGCGGAAACGCGCGCAAGGAATTCGGGATTAGCGCAAATGCCGCAGTGGCAGGAATAGTCGCGCGGGTACAGAGGCACCGCAAATTTGATATCCTGTTTAAGGCATTTAAGACTGCGCTGAAAGACATGCCTGAAATGAGATTAATGATAATCGGGCGCGGCACCCATATAAATGAACTCGCTGTAGAGCCCGCGAAAAATATGGGACTGGAACATGCAGTCATATTTACGGGTTACAGGGACGTTGATTATTTAAGCGTATTAAATACTTTTGATTTCAAGGTATTCCTCGTACCGGGCTCGGACGGTACCTGCAGGGCCGTCAGGGAAGCGATGGCGATGGGCAAGCCGGTTATAGCCTCAAACAATGGGATATTGCCCGAAATGGTTGAAAATGAGAAGACCGGCTTGGTTGTAAAAGACACGCCTGAAGACCTCGCAGAGGCGATGGTCAAGTTGGCCAAGAACCCGGAATTGCGCCAAAGATTAGGAAGAAACGCCCTTATAAAGGCAAACGCCGAATACAATCCACAGATACAAATTACGCAGATGTTTGATGTCTATATCAGGACTTTAAAGTAATACGGCAGAAATCCGAAAAAAAGACTTTTGGAATTTCCTTGACACTCAGGATGATAATTGGTATAAGTAATATTCAGCTGAACTGTATGCAGGGTTGTGTAAACGAAATCGTGATTAGGAGATTGATTGATGAATGCAGGGAAAGTTCGCGGATATTCGTTTGCAAAAGTAGCGCTTTGGATGGGATTGGCGTCGGTATTGATTCTGACTGTGGCGGTTTTCGCCGTTAAAAGAAAACCATCCGATTCCTCGTCTTCAAATAGCATTCCAACATCTTCTTCTATTTCTTCAGATTCCAGCCTTTCTGCCAATATCTCCGATACTTCAGCTTCCGCGAATAACAAAAATCTGAATGACCGCATTTCTTTGTCAGATGACGAGAAAGCAACCAGTAAAAGTGTCAAGGCGGTTTCGGATATCAAAACTGATGACCCTTTACGCGCAATCCCTCTCTTGAAGAAAATCATTGAAAATACAGAGGAAACCCCTGCAGTTAAAACGCTTGCCTTGTCAAAACTGATTGAAATCAATACCACGGAATCAATCAACGCTGTTTCCGAATACGTAAAAAATAAGAACGCTGAAACCCCTTGGGTAAGAAATACTGCCGTGGCTCTTCTCGTTAAGGCAGATACGCCTCTCTCAAACGGCGCTTTGGATAAACTCAAGTCGTCCGGAGATACGGAAATTGTTGAATTTCTGAATAAACTACAGCGATAACAAGCGACGGAACGACGACGCTTTTGGCCACAGAGCGCACAGAGACCACAGAGATAGCGACGACGGCTTTTTTGCCACAGAGACCACAGGGCTCGCAGAGAACAGCGAAATGACGACGAAACCAACAGGGACTCTAAGAGACTTTTAAGAGATTGCGACGACTATTGTTAATAGGGATTTTAAAAGACCTGAATGAGACACGACGAATATCTTGGTTTACGATTACGCCGTCGCACGTCCTTCGTGCCTCACTACTCGCTACTACGTCCGTCCTTCATGCTTCATTTTTTTTTCCGCCTTCGTAAAAACAGGGACTTGACGAGACTCTAAAGAGATACGACGACGAAATGACAATAGGGATTTTCGCACCTGCGTTTGCGTGCGCTTTAAAAAAATCGTTTTGCGCTCCGTGACCTCTATGTTCTCTGTGGCTGAAAGCGTAATCGTTTGTCCGCGGCTATGCTGTTTTGTAGAATTTGAGTTTTGTGTTTGGAATTTGTTTGGAGTTTCGGATTTAGGATTTAGAATTTTAATTGCTATGCGTAAAAACCTGTTAATTATTATGATGGTGCTCGTGCCGGGACTGGCCGTATTGTCCGCGGTTTATTATTTCCGTCTGGAAAAGACCTCTGCACAAATTGCGCCTTCTCAAGGCGTAACTCCCTCCCGTACTATTAAAAATCCCGTTGAAAACATCGTAGAGACACGCGATCGCGTGTCTCTACCGCATTCTCCCGTTAAAGCAATTGACGAACTCTCTAAATCCAAATCAGCCGAGGAAATGTCTAAGGTAAAAGAACTCAATAACACCGCTCTTAATCCGAATGCTAATATTGAAACGCGTAAAAAAGCAGTAGATCAACTCTCGCAATTGGAATTTGTAGAGACACGCGATCGCGTGTCTCTACTGCTTGATGATCTGATGGAATTGAAAAAATCCGGCTTTCAGGATAAAAAAAATAGTGAAATAATCGGGTATATTACCGTAAGCCTTAGCGAACTCTATAAGGAAACAAATAAGCCCGCAGGTGCGAAAAATGCAAACCAGCCGGTTGCCGCAGTTAATCCCGGTTCCGAACAGCCTGTTTCATTAGAAAATCCACCGTCAGTCGCGTTGCCAGACGCGGAAATTATTGCAGGAGCATCCGCAGATGATCCTGCACAGGAATATACGGCAACAGAAGCGGCAACGCAAAAATCGCTTTCAGAGCTTGCTAATCTTGAAATGAATGTCGTAAACAGCGTGGACAAACTGACAGCAGTATTATTTGACAAAAACCAGTCTCAGGCAATAAAATTGCTCGGACTGAAAAAGCTGACGGAACTTGACGCCAAGGTGTCCCTGCCGGTTTTTGAAACACTGCTTTCTGCCGATGCGGAAGTATCCGACGATGTCGTTAAGGTTACTGCTATAAAGGCGGTTTATGACATGAATACTGCCGAAGCCATGAGCCTTCTGGAAAAAACCGCTCAGTCGTCAGGTAACGCCCGTGTGAAAGAGACAATAGAACTATTGATAAAAAAATAACACGAATATTGTAGAGACACGCCATGGCGTGTCTTCGGATTTTACATGCATAGAGACACGCGATCGCGTGTCTCTACAAAGACATTATGAAAAAAGAATTATTCCAGGACAAATACCGCGTAAAGCAGAACAGATGGGATGATTGGGATTATTCCTGGGATGGATTTTATTTCGTGACCATTTGCACGAGGAACAAAAAGGAGTATTTTGGGAAAATTATTGACGGCAAGATGCAATTGACGGAAATCGGTAAAATCGCGGAAAAATATTTATTGGAAATTTCCGGACATTTTGAATGTGCGAAATTGGATTATTACGTTATAATGCCGGACCATGTGCATGTAATAATAATTATTAAAAACACTGTAGAGACACGCGATCGCGTGTCTCTACAAAAGCCCGTGAGGAATAAGTTTTCAAGACCTGTTTCAGGCTCTATGCCTGTAATTATTAATCAGTACAAATCGTCTGTTAAACGATGGTGTAATAAAAACGGATATCCTGATTTTGACTGGCAACCGCGTTATTACGACCGCGTTTTACGCGACGATTATGAATTGTATTTTGCGCAGGAATATATAGCTTATAACCCATCGAAATCGTTGTAGAGACACGCCATGGCATGGCTATTCGTAGAGACACGCGATCGCGTGTCTCTACAGAATTTAATATTATTAAGGAACTTTGTTATGAGAAAACTTTGTTATGTGTGTCTATGGCTTATCGCATTGGCAATTATCCCGTGGTTCGGACAATACGGCGTATACGGCGATGATGGCCCCGGCGATGACGATTCCGGCGGCGTCCAGGACCAGCTCGTTATCAGTCAACATACAGTCACGCCGGTTTTCTCTCCGAATAACGATGGCAAAACCGACACGTGCAAGGTTGAAGGTATCGTTGATGCCAAGCTCGTTGCCTCTCTGGGCAATAATTCCTCTGATAAAAACCAGTCTGAAAAGGACTATTATATAAAGGTAAAATCTGTATTCACCATCAATTCCGTCGTCGTAAAGACGTTGTCCGCTCTATATCAGGTTCAGCCGGGTACGAAACAAAAAACCAATAACGATAACAACGGCAATTCCGGAAATAACGATAATGGCAACTCAAATGGCAACAGCGGTAACGGCAGTGGAAACAACGGTTCTAATGACAACGATAACGGCAACGGAAATAGCGATGATAATAACGGAAATGCTAACGGCAATGGGAATAACGATGATAACGATGATGAAGACGAAGGTAATCAGGACGATAACGCCGGTAGCGATGATAATGATGACGATAGTAATGTGAATGATAACGATGACAGCGATGACCACAATAACGACGATAACGACGATGATGACGAGAACGATTCCGATGACAATGGTCATTCATTGTCCCAGTCGTTCTCTTTAATATGGAGCGGCCTTGCGGAAAATAACGCGCCTGCAATAGAAGGCGCTTACACCGTTACGACAACTGCATATCTTATAATTACAACAAAAAATGCCAAGGGCGTTGACGACCCGAAAAACATCCATCGCACCTCCCAGCCGGTAACAGATAATACTGTCCTTGACCTCTCCGGCCCTGTCATTACAATCTCTCCGGCAAACGGCTCTACAATCAATACCAAAACCCCAACCATAACCATTACCTATTCCGACAACCTGTCCGGAACAAATCTCTCTACATTGAATATCCTGATAGATAACGTCAATTCCACAGCGCTATTCACAGTTACCCAGGATTCCGCAAGCTATACGATTCCGGAAAATGCTCCCCTGAGTATCGGCTCTCATTCTGTAAGCGTTACTATTGCTGATTCCCAGGGCATATCATCTACGATAACGTCCGTATTTACCGTGGATACTGCGGTTGCGGATACTACTCCGCCAGTGATAACGATTTCCCCGATAAACGGCTCTCTGCTTGGCACAGGAACGCCTTTAATAGACATCTCCTATTCAGAAGACGTCAGCAATATAGACACTGCAACGCTTTCCGTAACCATTGATAACGTTGATTCTACAAGCCTTTTTGCAATAACAAATTCGTCCGCAACGTACACGATTCCTTCTGCAAACACGCTCTCAGAAGGTATCCACACCGTCACAGCGTCTATTGCCAATACCGAAGGGCTTTCTTCTTTAGCGTTAGCGTCATTCACAATAGACCTCTCAGGGCCTATAGTTATTATCAGTCCGTTAGACGGTTCTACTATTAATACGGAAACGCCTGGCATAACGGTTTCTTATGCTGACAATCTCTCCGGTATCAATATTGCTTCTATTATAATAACAATAGACAACGTTCCTTCAACACCGTTGTTTACAGTCACAAATACCTCCGCGGCCTATACCGTGCCGGCATCTGCCTTGCTTTCAGAAGGCGCTCATTCAATAAGCGCAGTCGTTGGCAATACGCTTGGCTTGACGACAACCTCTGTTTCCACCTTTACTATAGACGTAATTGATGCCACTCTGCCGCAGATTACGAATCTTTCCCCGGCACAAAACAGCGCCACAACCGATGAAACGCCTGCCATCTCAGCGTCATTTGCCGACAACAGGAACGAACTCGTCATAACAGATGTATCTGTCTTTTTCAATAATACCAACGTTACCGCGGACAGCAATATCACAATCCAGGGTTTTTCATATACAGCGCCTGCGCCGCTGATTGACGGCATCTACGCCGTGAGCGTAACAGGCCTTAAAGACAAGGATGGCAATACCGTTTCCGCCCAATGGCTTTTCTACGTTGCTACTGCCACTGCAACCGTTACACCGCAGGCCCCGGCAGTAATCACCGTTACAGATACCCAAAGCCCCATATACGGCACTACACTGGATATTCCTCAAAATGCAGTAGTCCAGCCCGTGGATATCTCTATCCTGGAAATTGCCCAGCCTGCGCCTATTCCCGCGGAACTCATTGAGCTGTCGCCACCGGTGGATTTACAGCCTGACGGCACGCAATTCGCCGTGCCTGTCGGCGTGACACTTTCTTATGACGAACAGGCAGTCCTTAACGGATGGGTCTCTGAACAGGGGCTAAAAATATATTTCTTTGATATGAATATGCAAATCTACCGGCCTCTGAACAATTCCGTTGTCAATACTACAGCCAATACAGTCAGCGCTGATATCTCTCAGATAAACGGCCTTATCCTCATGGTAATGGGAAAGCCCATGACTTCCTTTGAAATCTCCAATTACACCTCGCCCCTCACAGCCGGCTCTTTGTCGTCTATGTCTCTGCGCGCGGTTACGGATGACGGATATACTGTGGAATCCTTTAACGGCCTTGTGAAAATCACGCTCACCGGCATTAATGACCGCTGGAACGTCCCGTATTTCACGGACGTATTCTACGTAACATTCACCGATACGGATAAAGGCGTCATGTCCATATCAAATATTTTTACGATGGTCTATTCCGGTTTGCAAACTATAAAGGCAGAGGTCGTTGACTATCCTGAGATTGCGGGTACAGCGAATATTGAAGTCATTCCTTCGGCCCCGCAGATGCTTTCCAAACTTGGCGGCGATAACCAGTACGCAGGCCCGAATGAAACACTGCCGGAAATGTTTTCGGTAAAGCTTACGGACACGTTCGGCAATCCCATTTCCCAGAAAAACGTTGCTTTTGAAAAAAAGGCAGGGTATGGATATTTTGAGAATACCGGAGTTACGGCGACAAGGCCGCTTAATGACCTGGGTATTACTGCCTCCGGTACTTACAAAACCGCAGGCACTGCGTCAGAAGATAAAATAAAGGCTGTTTTGCTTGATGAAAACGTGCCGCCGTCGCTCGCCAACATATCAACGTTGACGGAAGTTTCCAAGTCCGGCAGTCCTGCTCCGGAAATCGCTAATCCCGATATCGCCTTTGCCCTTGACCCCGAAACAGGCATAAAATTAATATGCTGGGAAGAAAACGGATTGCTGAATCCGGGCAACCCTGCAGACCCATCGGTTTCTACAAGTATTTATACCTTGGTTCAAAGCAAAACAGGCGCTCCCGGAACCCCGCTTCTATTGGATAGTTTCAACAATAATTCCGGCTATCGCGCGTTTCCATGCGTGACTTTTGATTTGCAATACAGGTATTTCGTGGTCGTTTACTGCGCCTCAGAAGGCGGAGCTAACCAAATGTACCGTCTTAAAGGCAGGAGTTTTGACCTTAATGGAATTCTGAAGTCAACTATTGATATTGCGGCTTTTGACTATCCTTTATTGCCTGCAATCGCCTATGATTCACAGAATGGCCGGCACATGGCGGTTTATCCGCACCCTGCGGTGAACGGTTTTGCCCTGAGTATAATCAGTCTTGATGACTATGGAAACATCATGTCTTTAGCATCCAATCTGCCGTTGTATGCCTGTGATTTGTTTAAGGTGGCACCGGTCAGGCCGATGATTCCCGCGCTTGCTTATAATGCCGCGAATCAGCGTTATGTGCTCGGGTTTATGTCCGAAGAATACGCGGACAATCCCAATATTCCCGAACTAAGGAAGGTAACGCCTGTATTTGTATCTTTTACTTATAACGGTTTAATAACACCGGATCAGCCGGTTTCAAATATGCCGGGTTATTACGTTCCTCCTGATGATGTGAATAATATAAGGAGGCTGGACGTTGCATCAGGTGAAAGCGGTTTTACGGCCGTATGGGAGGATTATTCCCAGTACGCGTTTTTGAATAACCCGCTGATTACCGAATTGCCTCCGGCTATTAATTTCAATCCGACTGTCAAATACGAATATGCCGAGTTCGGGCAAAGTGATTCTATAAGCGGTTTTCTTGCAGGTAATGCCCATTATCCGCGCATTGCCTATGACCCCGTCCATAAGATGTACCTGATGTGCTGGACGGAAACTTCTAACGGCATCTATGCCCAACAGCTTAAAATACAAATAGATTCACCCATGCCGCCCGCAGTCAATATCCAGGCCGTTTTGTACCCGTGGGCAAATATACCTATGACGAGCGGATACAGCAGGCTCGGAAAACTCGCTTATAACGCGCCTGAAGAAAAATTCGTGCTCGTAGCCTCTGCGTCCTCATCCAATAACAGCGTATTAACGCAGTCAATTATGGGGCTTAATATTGATAATACGCTTTCAGCTTACTTCTATGTGCATCCTGAAACTGCAGTAGTTCCGGCGCCAATCAAGCTGACAGCCATTCCGGTTCAGGACGGTATTGCCCTTGCGTGGGAATTGCCTGAATACGACTATGCCGGCATGAATGCGGAATACAAGATATACAGAACGGATAATTATAATTCAAATGAGCCCAATTTAAGCAATTTCCTGGAGATAGGAACCGCATATTCCGGCAATAATTCCTTGTCCTGGACCGATACCACTGCGGAAAAATACAGGAAATATTATTACTGCG
This sequence comes from Planctomycetota bacterium, assembly GCA_016220095.1. Classification (GTDB taxonomy): domain Bacteria; phylum Planctomycetota; class MHYJ01; order JACQXL01; family JACRIJ01; genus JACRIJ01. Next base: position 19,410 of record JACRIJ010000120.1, read on the forward strand.
TGAAAATCAGGGCGAATCTGCCTCAGGGTGCGATAGACAGCCTTTTGTCAAATGTTACCGCAGGCTATAGGGATTACCCCGTGAATGCCGTGCCGCCTTTGGCAACGGAAATAATGACTTCCGGATTCCAGGAACAGGCGGGAATCAGGCTGGAAATATGGACGGCTTTGCCGCAGGGCCAGGACTTTACCGGTTATTTCGTATACCGCAGTGCTGAAGAAAACGGCGTTTACGAAAAAGTAAACGTTGTCCCGGCAATTCCTTTTTCGGATAATCACCGCGTTATATATTATGATAGTCCCATACAGGCAGGAGCTCCGGGAACGCTTTATTACAAGGTAACTGCCGTGGATTTCTTCGGTAATGAAAGTACTGCCTCTGTTGTTCAGGCAATATATGTCAGCCCGTATTTTCCGCCAATATCAAGCGAATCCGGCCCGTTTCCGCCTTCAGGAATAACTGCTTACGGACTTGAAAATTCCATAGCTATAAACTGGATTCCAGGCGTGGAATCCAATTTATCGTATTACAATGTTTACAGGACTTCAGGCGCTTCAAACAAACTTGTGAACGTTGCGACGACGTCTGAAACGCATTACGTTGACACGAATGTGACAAACGGCCAAATCTATGAATATACGCTTACAGCAGTCAATAAGTTAGGATATGCGAGCGATTATTCCGTCACCGTAGAGACACGCCATGGCGTGTCTCTACCGGAACCCGCGGCACCAGTGGTCGCTAATGCAATACCCGGCGATTCCGCAGTGGCATTTCAATGGAATCTGGGCGGGCAATCAATGCCTTATGCCGAAAAAGCCCCTGTTGACCATTATGAAATAAATTATACGCCCTCATTGCCGGGTTCTATCAATACCGAGAGCAGTATTTACACAATAGGCGGCCTTGAAAACGGAACGGCGTATAATTTTTCAATAACAGCCGTAAGCATCTATGGCACGAGCGCAAGCGCTGTTATAAATTGGGCAACACCGGCCGCGTTCGTCATACCCGCGCCGATAATCACTTCACCGGAAAATAATTCCTGGCTCAGCAATAACTCGTGTAATTTGAACGTTACAATTGATTCCTCTATTGATATTACTTTAGTCAATTCAATGAATATATACGTCAATGGAACCCTGCAATCAATCGTATCTGTTTTTGGAACTTCGGTATTTACTGCGGCAAATCAATTACAGGAAGGCCCAAATACAATCAGCGTAATCCTTGAAGACCGTTATGGCCGCAAATCCGCTTCCGCAACAGTGCAGGTTACCGTGCCATTTGTGCCGCCGTCCGCGCCGACAGGTTTTGCCGCAGTGCAAATGGATACGCATAACGTGGATAATACCAATGTGCGGATGTCATGGCAGGCAAACCTGACTGATTCCGATGTTGCGGGTTATTGGGTGTACAAGAACGGCTCGCGTATGAATACGTCATTATTGACAGGAACCCAATACGATGAGCCTGTGAATTACATCATGAATGGACAAACGAATTTATATTACGTTACTGCGCAGGACGTTGACGGCATGGAATCCGAGCCGTCGTCTGTAATAAGCGTTGCGCTGTCGTTTACTTACGATCCTCCGCCTGTGCCTGAAATCACCTCCCCGCAGAACGGCGCATACGTAAATGCTGTTTCGTTGAGTCTTGCAATCAACGGCGGTATTCTTACGCCATGGCATTGGGCGCAGATAACCACCGGTAAAATGTATATGAAACTTTTCGTCAACGGAGTCCTTTCGCAGACGCTCTATCCCGTAGAACAATTTACGTACGCTGACGTAACTACCCAGTCCGAAGGCGTTTACACCTTCGGCGTGCAGTGGGAGGATTATTTAGGCAGGATGTCAGGCCCGTCAACGATTCAGGTAACGATTGACCGCACGCCTCCGTCAGCGCCGCTCAATCCGGCCGCGATACAGCTTGAAACCATGAACGTGAACAACACCTTTGTGCGGGTTTCGTGGCAGGCAAATACCGTGGATTCGGATATTGCCGGCTACAGAATTTACAGGAATGACGTCAGATTGAATGACGCATTGATTGCCCAGACACAGTATTCGGACCCTGTAAATTCTACAATGAACGGTCAGGCCAACACGTATTCTATTACGGCAGTTGATTTCACAGGTTTGGAATCACCGGCCTCTGCGCAGGCAGTGGTGGTTTTGACTTTCATCTCTAATCCGCTTGCGCAACTGGTGATTTCCGGCACACCCGCATCGGTTATAGCAGGCGCACCGGTTTCCATGACAATTACTGCGAAAGATACGGCCGGACAGACCTTTAGCGGATATACAGGAATAATCAAAATAACATATACAGGCACGGTATCGCCGAACAAGACCTACAAATATCCAGGCGAATTGTATTTTGAATTTACCCCTGCGATGCAGGGTGTAGGAGTTCTGCAGGATGCGATTTTATTCTATGAAACCGGGTTACAGACGATTACAGCTGTAGCAATAGAGGATGAGAGCATCTCCGCCTCGGCCCAGGTGGACGTACGTTACGGCCCTGCGGAAAAATTATTCAAGGTCTCCGGTGACAGCCAGCAGGCGCATACGAGATCCCCTGTTGCGCAGAACTTCTCAGTAAAGTTAATGGATTTTTATGAAAACGGCGTCGGAGCAGGTTATGACTTATTCTTCTATCCGAATCCTACGGGGTATTTCAACGGTTACGACAAAAACCAGAAGGCCTTGGCAGTTACTGATTCTTATTCTATTGCGGCATCACCCGTATATTACGCCGGTCAATCTTCCGGTATAGACAGCGTCAAAGCCGTGCTTCCGGGCGTCCTTGAAAGTTCCAGTCTTGATTTTAACGGCGTGGAATTCTCGTATGTAAACGTTCCTGATACGGACAACAAACAGCCTAAAGCTGCATCCGCTAATAACCCGACAAATAATACCTGTGCTGTGGTATGGCTTGAAAAAGACATGGATACCAATATTAAAAGCATAAAAATGCGGGTATTTGATTCCGCCGGCGAACCTTTATACGATGCCGTTACTATAAGGGAATCGGAAACACTTCCTATAACTTATCCGGGCATTGCCTATAACTCGATAGCAAATAATTTCCTTGTCCTCTGGCTTGAAATCATGCCTGACACCTCAACCCAGGTAGTTGGTACTATTGCAGATTCTACAGGCGCTCCTTATAATAGCACTGCTTATCAAGTGAATCAGATTTCTTCAGGAATAAATATTCAAAAAAGAAACGTGCCGGTTGTTTTTAATGCATGGTCATGGCCAAACGAATACTTTATCGTTTGGGAAACCGATTCCGGCAACAATCTGGATATCAGGGGCGCAAAGGTAAATGCAGAAGGCCTGCCGATGGATGGTTATTCCGATATCGCCATAGCAACAACTGCATCTCAGGAAACCGCGCCTTCCTTGACATTAAGCATTCCGCAAAGCCAAAATTCCAGTGAATACGTCATCGCTTACGATGAATTTTCAACTACAGATTCTCTTTGGCTTCCCGGAATCAGGAAAATAAGTTCTTCAACAGGCCAGTCAACAGCCTATGCCAGGTTCGCAAGTCTTTATGATGCCAAACATCCATACATCACATATTCATCCGGTTATGATCAATATATGATGGTTTACTGGCAAAACACAGGTCTGGGAACAAGCTATTGTTCGTTTGTAATATTGAATCAGAACCTTTCCAAAATCACCGGAGCGCGTTTTACACCCGAAGTATCAAATATCAGGGAATTATATCCGAAGGTTGCATACGGCAGAGCGATAGTAAATAGCGTTGAAACAGATTATTATCTTGCGGCATGGAACGATTATCGCAATGATTTTTCTGGCGACGTTTATTATCAGATGATACCTGTAAATGGCATAGTTACGACACAAATAAATAATGCCATGACAGTCTTAGCAGGTTATCAGGACGTGCAGAGCATAATATTTAACAATGTTTCCAGAAAATTTGTAATTGTCTGGACTGACAGGTTTATTTCGTTAGCTGAAAGCCGGATTAAAGCAAGCCTTCTCGGTCCAAACTGTACGGATTCCAGTCTCGGCATTATGGAAAAAACCGATGTAAACATTAGCCAATATAATCCCCAGGTCACATTGTATTCTCCCAGAGTCGCTTCAGCGACAAATTCAAAATACGGCGGTTACGCAGTAGTCTGGCGTGAAGTTGACCCATTAAATTCAACCAGGAAAATAAAACTGCAAATCACGGATTCAGACGGTTATGCTGTAAGCGAGCCTATAGTCATCAGGCAGATGTATTTTACTTCATTTGAAGCAGGATATGTAAATATTTGCTATAACGAAAACGACAATACATACTTGATAGTCTGGCTTGAAACCCTCAGTGATTATTCCACGCGGCTCTTTGGGACAATCGCAGATAGTAACGGCGCCCCTGTTAACTCAAATGAGTATACTGTAAATCAATTTACTAACGACACGTCGGTTCTGCCTGTGGAACTCGTTCATAATACGCAGAATAACGAATACCTTTTGTCATGGGTAATCTATGCTAATTCCTATAATATCCGTGCCGTCAGGATATCAAATATGGGGAATGCAATATCTGATGCTTTCAATATTGCCGCAGAATCTGTTAATGCATCTGACCCTGTAATTGCGTATAATTCAACGAATAACGAGTACTGCGTTGTTTATAAAGAATTTTATAATGGCCAGTGGGGATTGAGCGCGAAGAGACTTGATTCATATGGTAATGTGATAGCAGGTCTTTCAGGATATACACCTTCGTATTTTAGTTACAAGAAAGATATTTCAGTTGCCTATAATCCGGATAAAAATGAATATGTTGTCGTTTACTGGAAAAAACAATATCAGACTGAAAGTCAATTGTGTTATGATGTGCTTTCATCAACTCTTGCAAGAACCGAAAAAACCAATATAACAGGCTGGATGCCTGCGATAGAGTGGTCATATTCCCGGATAGCATACGATACTGTTCAAAATAGATACCTCGTACTTTGGGATGACTACCGTAACGGTGTTTACGATGGTGATATTTACTACCAGATACTTGATAAGGATGGAAATCTGTCCGGAAATAATGTGCCTGTTGTGCAAAAACCCGGTTATCAGAATAGCCAGGACCTCGGCTTTAATAAAAAAGCAGGCAATTTCCTTGTTGTTTGGCTTGACGGCGGCACTACCGGTACCGAAGGCTCCCAAATCAAGGCCAGAACTCTCGGCCCTGATTTCGTGGACGTTACGTTTAACGTTGAGGTATTCTCAATTACGGGCCAGATTACCGTAAACCTCGGCAGGTCTTCTGAAACCGTCCGCGTGTACGACGAAGACGGTAATTTTACCGGTGTTTCAGGTAATACAGACGGTACCGGCGCTATTACGTTTAACCTGCCGGAAGGTGCGTATTGGTTCGTTACGGATGACGGCAGTTACATCTCCGCAGTAACCGCAGATTCCTCAACAACTCTGTCGCTTACAGACCAGCAGACAAAACTCTACGGCGAAACTTATGCGGATACCTATAATGATTCCAACGATTTCGTCCTTGATATCAACGAATTCGGAATGCCGTACGTAACTATCAACCTTCATAAACTCAACACCGCAACGAATAAATACGAACCATTCAGCCAGACCGAGTCCGATGTAAACGGCCTATACGAATTCAAACTCCTGCCCTCAGGTACGTATAAAGTAATCCCGGTGGAGGAGGCAGACAAGCTTGTGCCGACTCCTTTTAAAGAAAAAATATTTGCCATTGCGACCGGCAGTCAAACAGAATACCTTATTCCGATTGTCGGAGATACCGGCGCAGTCAGCGCGCCAAGGCGTTTAGGCGCCCCTATGAATGTCACGAATAAGACATACAATCAGACGAATTCGCATTCTGCGATATCAACGCAAGGGGCTGAGCCTCTCTGCCTGACCGTATGGGACGACAACCCTGAAGATTCAACGGTTTCAGCCGTTAACGGTAAATTATACGGCCCATTCGGCCTGGAAAAATTAACAATAAACTTCCAGAACGAATTTTCAATCAGCGGCTCAGGAGGCGGTAATTCTCCTAACAGGATGAGCAACGTTGCTTATCTGCCCG
>JACRIJ010000123.1 GCA_016220095.1 Planctomycetota bacterium
GGCTTGTCCTCCGAAGCCAAAGCGAAGGAGGAAGCCGCTTCGGTCGCCTACGCTCTCCATCCTCCGTCCCGATTTATCGGGACTGCGGAGGACGGGCAAAGCTTCAGCGACGGAGCGCAAAGGCAGGCGCACAGGTGCGGCTATGCCGTTTTATGTTATAAATTCAATATAGTTTTCCTTGGTGATGACCTGGAATTCGGAATTGGCGTAGGTGGAAAGCCATTCTTTGGGCGGTTTCGGCAGTTTCATGTCAAATGTCAAGTTTTTCAGGAAATCCTTGAAATACATGTGTTTTGAGGAGTTGCATTCCTTGAAATATATATATTGCAAGGAGCGTTCGAAAAAACGTGTAAACTATATATTCATAAAAGCTTTTACTAAAAGGATTGTAATATCAAGCCATTTGGAGTAATTCCCCCCTCCTTTGATGGGAGGGGGTATAGGGGGAGGGTGAAAGATAATTAATTGTCTTGTTTACATGAATACTTGTTTTCTAAAAAATGTTTTTTTACAATTTACTTTGAATATGCATTAGAAGCTTCCAATGTCAGTATCGAGAACGTGGTTGAATATACCCTTCCGCCTACGCCGCACCATGCGCCTTCGGGGTCCCAGGAACCGTCTAAATCTCCGCCTATCCGTTGGTGTTCTTTGAGCTGGGTATCCACCTCCTGCGCCCAGTTCCACTCTGGTTTAATATCTCTGCCGCCGTTCCAGTACGCGAGCGAACAATAATACCAATGCCAGTAATTCAGTATGTCGTCTTTTACTATCGTTAAATCCTCGGCAACTTTCGGTATGATAAAATGCACGTTCCAAACCGGCTGGTGAGGCATCAGCCATTCTATGGCCTTCTTTTGCAGGCCTGTTTTGTCTTCATAGCCGGTCAGGAACCTGAGGAAAATTCCGGTAGAAGTGCTGTCATATCCGCCGAAACACCATGGGATAGGGCAGATGTGTATTATCCTGCCGCTTTCGGGGTCGGTAAGTTTTTGCAGGTACCTCTGGGCACCCTGGTAATCTTCAGGCGCAACTTTAAGACCCGTGTATTTCGCCGCTTCAAGCGCCGTTATATATGAAGAGCTCGGCCCGATATCGGTAGGTTCAAGATAGAACGACCACTTAAAAGTTTCTTCAGTCCTGTTATGGGAATGGTCAAGCGCCTTCTGGGCGTATGGCAGGAGCCAATCGTCTTTTGTCATGGCATACGCCTCAACAAGCGCCTGCGTGCCTATATTGTGATTGTATCTTACGGGCACTATGCCGTGGTCTTCGCCCATGCTAAGGCATGTCCGCGTGTGCCTGTGTCCCTTTTCAATATTAATCTGTCCGTCATCCGCTTGGCATGAAATCATGTATTCAAGCGCCTTGCGAATGGGTTCCTGGTAGGGGCCGTATTTATGCGTATATCCCGAATGCAGGAAACTTAGTATTGCCAGTCCTGTGACGGACGGGTCAACGGCCTCGTCTTCATAAGTAAACGCCGGCAAAGGTACGTGTTCATGATAGGGATTGTGCTTCGCGCAGGACCATCTGCCGTCCGGTTCCTGATGGCGCAGAAGCCAGAAAAGTCCTTTGGCTATGGCGTCTTGTTCCGGATTAGATTCAAATCGTTTGGAGAATATGCCTGATATCCCGTCCGGGGACTTCGGCATTTGTGTATTGTCTGCCGCAATAATCATGGACTTTATCCGCCAGTCAGCCGGTATTTGCGAAGCCGGTATCGTATCTCTGAATCGTGCCGGCAATAAAGACATCGCATACGCCGCGGACAGCGCTATTTCTTCGTTCTGCCCGCTGATATGCCGCACAAAAAAGTCAATTGCATTTTTCGTCTGAAGGGTCTGGCTTGAATTGTTTATAAGGCGGCTTGCTGTCCATAACAGAGATTGAGTGCTTTTAACAGTGTCATTTTCCGGTTTGAAAGAAAAGATGCGTTCTATCAATTCGCCGGCGTTTCCTTCATATTTTATTGAGCCGATGATATTGGCCGAGAGCAGTCTTATGTCGGGATTGGTGCTGAAAAGGCTTTCTGTCGCGATATAGCTGATTGTTTCCGCAGAGGCATTTCGGGTTAGTTCATCCTGCAGGAGCCGGAATTCGTTTCCCGTTACAGGAAACAAATCGCAGTTTTTAATGAGTAATTTATGGCTGTCAGGCGTTTTTCGGGATGCGAGCGCGCGTATGGTTTCTTCCCTGACCGTCCATGACGCGTCCATCAGTCCCTGTTCCAATGCCGCTATTGATTCCGGAGTGCCTGTTTTTTCAAGGGCTTTAACCGTGTTGAATCTGACCATTTCGTCGGCATCGGAGAATTGGCCGGTAAGGGTGTCTATGGAGGGCGGTGTTGCGAGGAATGGGCTTACGGCGGTCAGGATTCTTCTTATTTCCGGGTCGGGAAATTTCAAGCCGTCGGAAGACAGCCATGCCAAAGCGGATTTGTCCGTGATGGAAACCAACGCTCCCATAAACACAGGCATAAGGTCTGCGTTAAGTTTTTCGCTTCCCGCAAGGGTGACAAGGAGTTTTGTGGAGTTAAGGTCGTTCAATTCGGCCAGCCGGTTGACGGCTTCCATTTGGTCTTTAATGTTTGGGCTGGAAAATTTTTTCAGGATATCGGCGTATTTACCGGCGGGTTGTTGTTGAAGAGGCTTGACTGGTTCTTTAATCGCTTTGAGATACAAATTGATGCCCAAAATGCTTATGAATATGACGGGAAGGACAATTAAAATCACCCTTACAATGGGCGGAAGTTTTGAAGCCTGCTTATTTGTGGTATGGTCATTTTGCATAGAATTTACCACGAACGATTAACCACTGAAAACACTGAATTCACTGAAGATATAGGTGCAACCAATCGTATTAGGTGGTTTCAGTGCGTTCAGTGGTTAATTGTCGTAGTTTCATTGTTTATTTGACGACTGGTCTTTTATAATGGAGGCGATGGGGATCGAACCCACTACCTTGTGAATGCCATTCACACGCTCTTCCAAATGAGCTACGCCCCCGCACATTTTTTGCTCTGCAAAAAATTTGCAGAGCATTTGAAAGTAGACAGTTGAACGAACGATACGACTCTAAGTATCTCAAAGTTCTTGACAAATGCGGTCAACTATCTACTGTCAACTCTCAACGTCGTTTTTTGCTCTGCATCCTTCGCTTTTGGCATCCTGCCTCGCTCAGGACTCTTGACATCCTGTCAGGGTAAAATTTGCAGAGCATTCAAATCATCTCAATTCTTCCCAGAATTCTTCAGGCATATCGTAAGCCAGTTTGAGCGCGCCGTTGGCGCCGGCATAGACGGGTTCGTCAACCCTGTTTACCTTGGCGCCGCCGTATTCTTCCATGCCTTTTTCGATGAGCCAATCAAGGCCTTTCATCTGGCTTCCGCCGCCGGCAAGCATGATGTTATTGCGAAGGCGGTGCTGGAATTCGGGGTCAAAAGTTGCTATAAGCTTCTGTGCCGATTCAAGTATGCCCGGCACTATGCTCTTGCAGGCTTCTTTAAGTTCTTCCGTGATGTTGACCGGGGTGGGTTTGCCCGCGATGAGCAGTTTCGGTATGGCCGCGTCGGTTGTTTCAGACACAAAACCGAATTTTTCTTTAAGCTGTTTGGCCATGTTTATTGTAAGTTGTACGTCTGGGTGCCTTTTGAGGATGGAATTGTACAGCATTTCATCAATGTTATCGCCGGCGTAACCGAAAGTTATCTGGTCGTCTTTTTCAGGCATTGTGCCGTGCATCCTGCAGAGGTCGGTGGTGCCCGCGCCGATGTCAACTACCAGCGTATCTTCAAGAAGATTGAGGCCGTATGCCACTGCAAACGGTTCGGACACGATCATTACCGCGTCAAGGGCTTCCTTGGCGGCTTCAATGAGGGATTGCTTGTTGAGCATGCTTGCCTGGGCAGGCGTGCCGAGCACTCCGTACACAAGCACGCCTTTGGGGGGATTGGCTATGCTTATTGCATGTTTGACCAATTCCTTTGCGGCCTTCTTGTGCATTTCAACTTCTTCATCAGAAATTTTTGAATCCTTGATGTCGGTGTATTTGATTACGCCTTTTTCAAACGGCCTGCAGTAGTTCAGGGAAAGGCGGTTGTTCAGCACGTCATTGCCGAACAGGATTTCTTTTTGCAGTAATTTCCTTGAAATGGCATCCTTAGGCCAGCCGACCATGCTGAGCACGGTCTCTCTTACGCCGTTGCTTGAGGCAATGGATGTTCTTGAAGTGCCGAGGTCAATGCCTACATAGAGAATGCCGCTTCCTTCGGTGCGGGTTTTTAGGGGCGGCGCAGGCGCCTCTTTGCCGTTTGTCTTTTCTTTTTCCGGATTTTTGTCCATAATCAATTCCTTTCCCGAAAAACAATCTTTAAATCTTTACCAAATTACTCTTTAGTCACCAACCTTTTTTTAGGTGATAAAAGGAAAATTATAAACTTTATGCCGTAAAAGTCAAGAATTATTAGATATTAACGGTACCGCCTCAGTCGAGGTGGCGTTAAAGGACGTTAGTAGCCCAGCCATTTATGGCTGGGTTATGGAAAACTGAGAAATATGGAGGGCATTCATGCCCTTAATGTAACGCCATGAATGGCGTAAATATTAGGCTTTTGACA
>JACRIJ010000127.1 GCA_016220095.1 Planctomycetota bacterium
AGATTTATTTATGAAAAAACTCGCGTTTATCGCCTTCTACGCCGCCCCCGTAGTATTGTCCGTTTCCATATTCCTCGCCTCGTCATCATGGTCTCAGACAAGCCCCGCGCAGGGCCCGAAAATCGGCGTGGTTAATGTCAATACCATCTTCACCGATTCAGTCAAAATAAAAGACTACAAAGAAAGCATGCAGCAGGTCAAGGATACTGAACAGAAAATCATGGAAGGACTCAGGACTAAATTGGAGGGCTTAAGCAAAGAAATTGAAGCAATAAAAACCCAACTGCAGACAACCCCCAATTCCTACGATTTAAAGCTGAAAATAAGGGAAAAAAATGCAGCGCTGGCCTCTGCCAAATCGGAACTTGATTTCCGCCTGAACAGCTGGAATGAATTCATTGAGAAAGACATCAGCGGACGGATAACCACTATCTATAAAGACATCAACCTCGTTATCGGCGAATACGCGGTTTCTAACGGTTACGACTTTGTGCTGAAAATAGATGACGACCCCAATAGCCCTGAAACAATTTTTAATGAAGACCGCATTGACAGGCGCGATGTCCTTTTTTTCAATAAATTCTACGACATCACGGACCAAATCCTGAAAAAACTGGATACTAAATGAAACTGGCTGAAATTGCAAAATTGATAGGCGGCGCCCTCGCCGGTGACGGCAATGCCGCCATAACGGGCGTATCCGGGCTTGAAGACGCCCGCGAAGGGGATATATCTTTCCTCTCCAATCCTAAATATGCCCGCCTTTTGTCAAAAACCGGGGCCTCGGCCGTCATAGTCCCTGAAAATTTCAGCGCGACAAACCTGAAAATTAATTTCATAAAGGTTAAAAATCCAGACCTGGCGTTCCTTAAGACAGTTGAATTGATGGCAAAACCGCCCGTTGATATGCCCCGCAACGTCCATCCCTCCGCGGTCATAGGAAAGAACGTTTCCATAGGCAAAAACACCGCCGTTATGCCCTTTTGCGTGATACAGGACAACGCCAGAATCGGAGATAACGCCGTTATATATCCGAACGTATACATCGGGCATTCCTCGTCAATCGGAAATAATACCGTAGTTTACCCTATGGTTTCAATAAGAGAAAACGTTTCCATAGGGAATAACTGCATCATACACAGCGGCGCCGTAATAGGAAGCGACGGCTTCGGCTATATAACTGTTAACGGAACTCACCATAAGATTCCGCAAAACGGCGGCGTAATAATTGAAGACAACGTTGAAATCGGAGCCAATACCGCCATTGACCGCGCCCGGCTCAAAGCTACCGTCATCGGAAAAGGCACGAAAATTGACAACCTCGTGCAGGTTGCGCATAATACCGTAATGGGAGAAAATTGCATTATTGTTTCCCAGGCAGGCATCGCAGGAAGCGCTAAAATCGGCAATAACGTCACCGTGGCCGCCCAGGCCGGCATCGGCGGACATATTGAAGTAGGCAATAATACCATCGCCGCAGGCAGGGCCGGAGTTACCAAAAATACGCCGGATAATTCCATAGTCTCGGGTTTTCCCGCGCGGCCGCACATGGTGCACCAGAAAGAACAGGCGTTAATCAGAAAACTCCCGGAAATAAATAACGACCTGAAACAATTAAAACTCTCCGCGAAATTACTCTCGGAAAAGGTGAAACAACTGGAAAATGAAACAAAAAACAATAAGAAAAACCGTTGAGTTTGAAGGCACGGGGTTGTTTTCAGGCGAAAAAGCCGTGCTAAGGTTCCTTCCGGCACAGCCGAATTCCGGCATCGCCTTCATAAGAACCGACCTTCCGGAAAAACCCAGACTGCCTGTGTCCCCGGGCAATACCACAAACCGCATGAGGCGGACCACCCTGTCGGTCAATAACGTGGAAGTTGAAACCATAGAACATATCCTCGCCGCTACAACGGGCCTCGGCATTGATAACCTTGACATTGAAATATCAGCCCTTGAAACACCCTGCGCCGACGGAAGCGCCCTGCCCTTCGCCCAACTCCTCCAGTCCGCCGGCATAGTGGAACAGACCGAAGATAAGCCGTATTTCGCAATTCAAGAGCCTATATCGGTTTCAGAAAAAGATTCCAGCATCATAGCCATCCCATCGGATTCCCTGACTATCTCCTACACGCTGTCTTATGACGGCATAGCGCAATACATATCCGTTTGCGTGTCCGAAGAATCGTTCATGAAAGAACTCGCCCCGGCGCGCACGTACTGCTTTGAAGAAGAAGCCCGGACGTTCATCCTGCAGGGTGTCGGCAAGGGCGCTAATTACCAGAATACCCTCGTAATCGGCCCTAACGGCCCCATTAATAACGAATTGCGTTTTCCCGACGAACTCGTAAGGCACAAGGCCCTTGACCTGATAGGCGATTTGTCGCTCCTGAACTTCCCGCTCAAAGCCCATATCATAGCCGTAAAAACCGGCCATGATGAAAACCTCAAGCTTGCTAAAAAAATACTCGCGAAAAAAGAGGCCGTGGAAAACAATTTCGCGCCGCCTGAAACAAGAACCCTGCTGGATGTCAGGGAAATCCTCAAAATACTCCCCCACCGGTACCCGTTCCTGCTCATAGATAAGGTCATTGAAATGGATTCGTATAAGAGCGCTGTAGGCATAAAAAATGTAACCTTCAATGAACCGTTTTTCCAGGGGCATTTCCCCGGACAACCCATCATGCCGGGCGTCCTCCAGATTGAAGCTATGGCACAGCTTGCGGGCGCGCTCCTCCTTAGAAAAGCGGAAAATACCAATAAATTGGCCGTCCTCATAGGCCTTGATGCCGTCAAAATACGCAAAACCGTAGTACCTGGAGACCAGCTCCGCATAGAAGCACAGGTGACAAAAATTAAAAGCCGTACGGCTATCATCTATACGAAATCCACGGTTGACGGCTCGCTCGTGTCCGAGGCTATAATGAAATTTATGATACTGGACGCGGAACAGTAAAGAGCCTGAAGTCTAAGAGTCCGGAGTCTGAGAATCTAAAAACGAAGAAGGGAAGACGCTATACTAATATGAACAAAATAATTTTTGCTTTTGCGGGAGACCTTGCGAGCGTCGTGTCTCTGCATTGGATTGAATCATCTCACGCGGGCAAGGTAATCGCGGTCACGGCCAACCTCGGCCAGCCGGGCTTCCTTGAAATGCTCGGCGATATCGCCATGAACCTCGGCGCCTCGGATAATCTCGTCATTGATCTGAGAAAAAAACTCATCTCAAACTTCGCTTTCCGCCTGCTTAAGGCCAGAGCATCCTACCTCCCAGGTTATTACATGTCCGATATTATTTCTAAATTCCTCCTCGCCACCGAACTCGTCAACGCCGCGCGGGAAGAAGGCGCTCAGACCATCGCGATCGCGGCAAATGAAGAAAGCGAATCATTCGTGCGGCTTACCAGGACAATCCACTCCATCGCGCCGGAAATGAAAATAATCGCACCGCTCAAAGACCTCGGCTTAAATACAACCCAGGCCCTTCTTGAGTACGCGCAAACACACCAAATACTCATAGAAAACATATACCAGCGCCGCCTCAATACGGACATCAACCTATGGGGAGCTTCCGTACAGGTTGATAACAACCCATGGAACTCAATACCTGACTCGTCTTATGTGCTGACCTCCCCGGCCGCGCAAATACCCGATAAACCGGCGGAAATTGAATTGGAATTTAAAAGCGGCCTGCCCGTAAAATTGGATAATTCCGTAACCGACCAGGTCTCTATAGTCTCAACGCTTAACGGACTCGCCGGCAAATACTCCGTGGGCAGGGCTGAAATATTCCGAAGAAAATTCACCGGCCAGATATCAAGATTCCTCTGCGAAGCTCCGGCCGCCACGGTGCTTTATAAGGCGCATGAAGCCCTTGAAGAAGTCACCATGGACCCGTTTACTATGTCGCTCTCCAGAGACTTCTCATGCAGGTACGCGGAGATGATTTTCCACGGAAATTGGTTTTCCCCGGCCCAGAAATCGCTTGATTCGTTCTTCGCCGCAAGCCAAATACCGGTAACAGGCAAGGTACGCGTAAAATTTGAAAGCGGCTCTTTTTTTGTCACAGGCCGAATGCCCTATGTTGTATGAAAAATGGATAATTCCGGAAACGGACGCTGATCTGCAGGCGGAACTGTCCTATCAATTAAAAATATCGCCCGTAACCGCGCAATTGCTCGTCAACAGAAAAATATCGGACCCTTCCGCCGCGAAGGTATTCCTTAACCCGTCAATAGAACACATCATTGACCCAGCCTGCCTGGCCGACATCCAGACCGCCGTGCACAGGATTAACCACGCCATAAAAAACAGCGAAAACATCCTCGTATTCGGAGACTATGACGTTGACGGCATCACGGGCACGGCAATCCTCGTGTCATTCTTCCGGCTCACCGGCAAAACGGTACGCACCTATATACCGCACCGGCTTACGGAAGGTTACGGACTCTCCGTAAAAGCAATTGAAAAATTCAAAAACGACAACATCAACCTCATCATCACCGTTGATTGCGGCGTTACTAATGTTAAAGAAATCGCCCTCGCGAAAAAACTCGGCATTGATGTTATCGTCACCGACCACCACGAACCCGCGGAGGAATTGCCCGATGCCATCGCGATAGTCAACCCGAAACTCCGAGATTCCAAATACCCCTTTAGAAATGTTTCCGGCGCTACCGTAGCCTTTAAGCTCGCCTGGGCCCTCGCGCAGGATTTTTCAGCTTCTAAAAAGATTTCATCCGTATTCCAGGATTTTATACTTGAATCCATGTGCTTCGCCGCGCTCGGAACCATAGCGGACGTGGTCCCGCTCATTGACGAAAACAGGACTATCGCCACTGTGGGACTGCAACTGCTTGACAAAACAGCCAATAAAGGGCTGAAATCCCTCATAGCAAAGAACCGCCGCAACGGCAACGGCAGGCTTACCCCGCGAGACGTCGCCTTCATCATCGCCCCGAGAATCAACGCCATGGGACGCATGCGCACCGCGGATATCTGCCTTGAACTCCTGCTCTCAAACCACCAGGAAAAAATAGACGAAATCCTCGGCCTGATGGAAAAATCAAACAAGGAAAGGCAGAAAAAAGAGGCGGAAATAATCATAGAAGCCGAACTAAAACTGAAAACCGAAGAAGATATTGAAAACGAAAACATCATCATCCTTTCCGGCCAGGGCTGGCATCAGGGCGTCATCGGCATCGTGGCGGCAAAACTGTCGGAAAAATATTTCATGCCGGTAATAATAATTTCAACCGATAAAGACAATGAATTTGCCAAAGGCACCGTGCGGTCATGCATAAAGGCCTGGCACGCCACGAAATCGCTTGATACGGTAAAAGAATGCCTTGCCAATTACGGCGGCCACGAGAGCGCGGCGGGATTTGTAATTGCCCGTGATGAAATCCCGAAACTCAAGAAAAAACTGCATGAATACGCAAATACATCCCTTACGGATGACGATTTCAGCACGCGGCTCTTCATAGACGCAGAAATCCTCCTGCCATCAATCAATTACATGCTCGCAAGGGAGGTTGATAAGCTTTCACCTTACGGCTCGGGCAATCCCGTGCCGGTATTCGCGTCCTCCGGCGTCAATATAGTCAAAGGGCCCGATATACAGGGACAGAAAAACGACACCATCGCGTTTAAGATTTCACAGAACAATACGACTCTGCCGGTGGTGGGTTTTTTCAAGGCCCATATGTACGACTATATCAACGCGCATAAAGACCAGCCCTGCTCCATAGCGTACGAGTTGAATATTAATTCCTATTTCGGCTCGGAAACCATACAACTGATACTGAAAGATATAAAATTTGACAATTCGTAAACCCCAGACCCCCTGAACCCCTGAACCCCGTAACATCGCCGCTAACCGCTATTTAAGGATATCGCATTATGCCTGCATCACTTGCGCACTTTTTCACGTGCGATGATGCGGTAAGGATTGTGTGTGTGTCAAGGCCGGTTTCCGGCCTTGTAAAATCTCTGTTAAAGGAATACCCCTCTTACGCGCGGATGGGCTCCATAGGGCCCGACCTGCCCTACTTCGCCACCCCTGTCAAAACGGGCATTTACATGCTTTTAGACATAAACCTGCCCGTTGACCCTTTCGGCCACCTCCTGCATTGCAAAACGCCGGCGCTTTTCGCGTGCAACCTGCTGTCGGCTGTCAAATCTGATTTCAAGGATTCATTAAAATACGGTGACGCGAAAAAACAAATGTCTGTAAAGCAAACCCTTGCCTTCGCATTGGGATACCTGACGCATGTCGCCGCAGACACCATAGTGCACCCGGTTGTGAATAAACTGGCCGGAAACTTCTACCTGTCGGAGAAAAACCAGACCCTGCACAGAGAAATTGAGATTTACCAGGACGTCCTGCTTTTCAGGGAGCTCTATGGCAGGGACGCCGAAGGAAAATCCGAAGCTGAACAGAATGAATGGTACCGCAAGGAATTCATGTCAAAGAATTTTGCAGGGTGGATAGATTTGATTCAGGATTCGCCAATCAAACACCTGATAGGCGGATGGGACACGGACGTGTATTTCAGAACGCTTCTGCAAAGGGCCTTCCTGGAAACGTACAACAATTGCCCTGATGAAAAGTCCATAGAAAGCTGGATTGACGGGGCGCTGACCACCATGCAAAATATCAATCACACGCTGTCGCCGTATACGAGAACATTATACAGGCCTGATACTGCTAAAATTGACAAATTCTTCCAAAAAACGCGCTATTATAATCCCGAAGACCCGGCGATAAGCGCGGCCGAAGCCATACGGCAAAACCTGAAAAAACCGGCGCCGGAACGCGCCATAAACCAAAAACAATCGTCACTTTACGGCAAGGCAATCCGGAAATCCTGCCGTTATATAATGGCCGCGGATGATTTCCTGTCCGGAAGGATAAATTACAGAGGATTATCCCGGCAAATAAATGACACCTCCCTGATGTGAATCAAACGACTAAACAACGAAACGACTAACGTAGCCACAGAGCGCACAGAGGATACACTGCAAGAGTAACAGAGTAAAAGAATGATAGAGTATTCACTTAAAAACATTCTATCATCCTGCCGTCCTGCCATTCTTTCGTCCCGTCCGTCCTTCATTATTCATTTTTCATACTTCATACTTCGCAAGAAACCCGGAGCAGGATGACCCTGCCCATACGAATACCGGGGCAGGGCAACCCTGCCCCTGCGGAAATACATACGTTATTTTACTGACGCCTTCAGCAGTAAGAATACATATTCTCTGTCCTTCACGGATGCCGACGGCATGACCATATAATCCCATACATTATTTTCCAGGACTACTCGCGTATCCAACTTGTATTCTGAGATTGCCGGCTGGTAATAACGCGAGCCGTTAACTTCACAAACCCTCATCGGCTTATCAAATCTCCTGAATGCCGTATCAAGGTCAAGTCCGGTTCTTTTCCCATCCTCAATAATTGAAGGAAATACCTGCAAGGCAACACCTTGCGCAACAGTCTCTATTACAGAATCATAGGCAAAATTATTCGGCCCGACAATCACGTCATTATCCGAAACAATCCGCTTGTTGTCAAGGCGATGGATCCCGAACACGTGCTTATTGAATCCCTGTATACTGCATGAAGCAAGTTTCAATTCGGGATTCTTGGAAACCGCGTCCATTATAAGGCCGGCCCGTTTCCCCCTCTCAACCGGCGCAATAGTATCATTATATAACTGTTGAGGCAGTCTGCAATACATGGCTTCAACCGACACCATCCTGCCGGAAATCATTTCCTGCTCTTTCATAAAGGAATCTATCCTGGCCATCCGCGCCTTATTGGTACTGCACACCAGAAAATTCCGCGTGCTATCCGTGCTAAGAGAATCTTCCGAATCCGCATCTACAGCCAATCTCAGTTTATCAAAAAACATCCCTGTTTCAAAATCCGCTGACGGCGGAACACAGCTAACGGCTTTATCGTTCAATTCCGTATATTCAAATGGAAAACTATAAGCCGTGGCAATAAACGCGGATAACGCGCTTGTATTATAAACCGAAAAAATACTGCCGTCAGCTTCAGCGATTGACATTATTCTTTTTGCCTTGGCATTGTCGCCTGTTATCCGGCAATGCGCCAGCAGTATGACAGTGTCCCGCCCGGCATGAACGGAAGATTCTACCGTGCCGGCTATAACGGTGCAACCGTCCGGCACCATGATGCTCGTTGCCATCGCAAGCTCGTCCTCTTCGGGAAGTTCAATATCGCCGCAGTATCCGGTCTTGAATTTTTCAAGTTCGCCTATCAGATTCGAATGCAAAAGCCCTATGTCAAGCCGTATCATACCGCCGGACAACGCTACAAACGGGACAGCCTGCAATCTAACGCCTTCATAGTATTTTTCAATAACAGGCGAATACGCGGAAGAGCCCTGGGTTAACT
Organism: Planctomycetota bacterium; assembly: GCA_016220095.1. Classification (GTDB taxonomy): domain Bacteria; phylum Planctomycetota; class MHYJ01; order JACQXL01; family JACRIJ01; genus JACRIJ01. Next base: position 8,426 of record JACRIJ010000127.1, read on the forward strand.
GCGCATCATAGTCGCCTGTAAAAGAAACCTGCCTGCTTGAATACGTTATCCCCCTCTGGCAGTCATTTAAAACAAGTTCAAATTCTTCGGCCCATTTGCCGGCGGATTTAAGCGTATCTAACTGTTTGTCATTAATAACCATCGCATTAAGTTTGGCATTTTCGGCCTTGATAGCTTCCAGAACTCCGCTGTCAACGCACATGAGCCATGCGGAAACCTCTATCCTTTTTGACATAATAGCCTTGAAATTAGCAAGCGCTCCTGCTATAATCTTGTGCCCGGACGGCGTCGCGGTTATTTCCAATTCCATGCCTGACATGTTATTAAAACTTACCTCTTCCTTTGCCAAAGAACCTAATATATTAAACAAAGCCTCCATATCTATGTCGGATGACGAAACCGAAACAGCCTCCGCCGCAAGATTCCTGTTGTTCAATCCTATAAGCCCGGCTTCATGAGGGCGTTCATGTTTATCAAGAAAACTTATGTCGTAAAGCCGAGCCTCCTGAACCTCCTGGGCGAAAACCGGTGCGCTATTCGCCATCAACACTGCCGAAAAAAACACAGCCATAATTGCATAAATGTGTTTCATAAAATAATCCTCCAAAGAAAAATTAACACTTTGAAAAACCTTCCTCTATGCCGCTGTTCTTTACGCCCTGTGATTTCTGCAGCCACTGGCGCCAGCGTTGCGCATTTCTGCCGAAATCTTCCCCTGTTTTCTGCTTCAATATGCCGTAAGCATCCTTCTGGACACTGCTTACATCCAACGCCATTATCAAGGCCGGTATCGCCTTTTCACTGTCAAGCCCGCTTATGGCCGATATCGCGTCTTTTTTGCACCTGCCGGTCTGCAAAACGGAAATCAAAAACCTGATGCTCTTTTCATCGCCTATGACGCCTGTAACGGCAATTATATCACTGAGTATCCTGCTGTCATCAGCAAACCTGATTATTTCGGCTGTATCTTCCGTGGAACCGAATTTTTTTAGTAATTCAAGCGCCATGCGCTTCACGGCAAGTTTGTCCGAACCCAAAAGCATAACGAGTTCTTCAGCTATTTTACGCCTGTCGGAACCGTCAGCCGTTAATACGATTAAATCCCTGATTTCCGTATCACTCATCAGCCCGGCAAAACAGCGTATGGCGGAAATATCCTTCATTTCGCCGAGTATCTGCAACGCGTTCCTGCGGTAATTCTGATTGCCGCACTCCAGGGCCTGATTCATGACGCGCCTGCCACTGCCGGCATTGAAAGCCGCGGATATCATGCTGACGGTAAAACTGCGGTTCTCAGGACTCATGGTATCGTATATCTTTATAAATTCCAAAACGGCTATGCCCTGATTAATCTTAAACAATGCGTAAGCCGCCGGTTTCTGCGTATTTTCATCCCTTAAAAGCGCCTTCCAATACGGTAGTATTTCAATGCCGTTGATTTTGATCAGGGCATCGGCCGCGTCATAACATATATTGCCGTCAGTCAAAAGCCCCTGTAACATGTTTTTCAAAAATGCAACCCTGAGTGCTCCGGCAAGTTGAATCACCGGTTTTTTGGCGCTATATTCATATTCATTGCTATTGATGACTTCCCTGGAAAAACAGTACACCTCCGGCAGATGCTGTTTTAATTCCGCTGAAATCGCGGCCTGCTCAATCCTGTCCCCTGCGGCATACGCCTGCGACATCTGCATGAAATCACTGAATTTCAGTTTGCGCTTCGGCTCATGAACCGGTTCCCGCGTAATTGCGGACGGAGTGTTCCGGCCATTCGGTTCCGGATAAAAGTGTATTCCGGCTGCCAACAGAAGAGCCGCGGCCGCGGAAACCACAGCCGGGTAAAAAATATTCCGGAATGAGAAGATACGCCTGCTATTTTGATGAAGCATTTCGGATATGCCGTTGTTGACTTTTTCCGCATACCGCTCCCAATATTGCTGTCCGTCCGGCATGTCAACCTCTGAAGATTTCAGGATGCAATTTAAATTTGCCAGTTCGTTATGCAATGCCCTGCAGGAAAGGCATGATGCGATATGTTCCGTTATTTCCGTATCAAATTCGCCGGGTTTTTCGTTATCGCAAAAACTTTCTTCCAGATACTTTTTAACTTCTTCACAGGTTTTCATAGGCACATCCCTCCGTCTTTTACCAGGTTTTTCAACCGTTCCCTCAGGGATTTCCTGGCAAGCGATATAAGAACCTTAACGTTTTCGTACGAACAGGAAAGCACGCCTGCGATTTCTTTGTAATCCAATCCCTGGTAGCAATTCAGCGCAAAGGCGAGCCTCTGGCGTTCAGGAAGCGAATTCACGGCTTCTTTTACCTGTTGGCTGATAAAATCCGCATCGCCCTGAAAAACCGTTGCAAGCCGGGGCTCAGGCGCTGGCAAATCATGTTCGGTTCCGGAAATACTTTTTACGGGCATTGTTTTTACGGATTTTATGCGGTTCATGCATTCATTAGTCAGTATTGTATAAAACCAGGTCTTAAAGGATGATTTTCCCTCAAAACCGGAAATGTACCTGTATGCCTTAAGAAATGCGTTCTGGGAGGCGTCTTCGGCATCCTGATGATTGTTTAAAATCCTTTTACAATAGGCGTAAGCGGGTTTCATATGTTTTCTCACCAATAGGTCAAAGGCCGCCCTGTCGCCCTGTTTAACAGATTGTATCAAAACGATATCTTCATCCATAAGCTCTTTAACGGCCTTTCTATATACTTAGACAACCGTGAAAGAAAAAGGTAAAAGGAATAAATTTAATATGTAAGATTTCAGATTTAAGATTTCTACGACGTATTTCAACAGAATTCAAATTCCACAGCTCTAAACTCCGTAACCCCTACCCCTTAACCCCGCCTACGCTATGTTTCAGTAAAGCGGAACTCATCGCATTCGTTGAATTTTTCCGTATCAAAGACACGGTCTGCGAGCGAATTTGAACAAAAGAACCTCTTATTGTCAAAATACCTGCAATTCCTGCACGAATGCAGGTATTCCATGCATTTATCGCAAACCGCCTTTGTACCTGGCGAGGTCTGCCCTTCCCATTCCGTACCGCATTTGTAGCATTTTTTCATATTATTATCCTTTCATTCGTCGTTCAACTGTCACCTGCTCACTTATCGCCTTTCATCGTCGTCCCTCGCTACTATCTACTGATTACTCACTGCTAACAACTATACAACTCACGCCATTTCATTTCAACAAAAAATCCTTTTACGGCTAATATTTTCCTTGACCCCTGCCGGCGGTTATAATATAATCCTATTGGATGAACTTTCTGCTTGTTAATTATGAATATCCGCCTGTCGGCGGCGGGGCCGCAAATGCCAGCTGGCACATCGCGCGGGCATTGCTTAAGCACGGGCATTCCGTCAGTGTAATTACTTCGGCATTCGGCGCATTAAATGGATATTCCTGCGAAGACGGCACCCATGTTTACCGCGTCAGGTCATGGAGACGCCTCAAGTACCGCTCAAATATAAAAGAAATGACGAGTTTCATGTTTGCGGCGCTTTTCAGCGCGCACAGAATCGTCAGGCAAAAGGATATAAACGGGACTATCGTATTCTTCACGCTCCCCTGCGGCCCCGTCGGCCTGATGCTGAAAAAAATGTACGGCATACCTTACGTGGTTTCACTGCGGGGCGGCGATGTGCCCGGGGCCGAACCGAGCCTTGACACGATGCACCGCGGGCTGAAAGTCATGCGTTATTGCGTGCTGGAATCCGCAAAATCCATCGCGGCAAATTCGCACGGACTTGCCGAACTGTCGCGCAAGACCGATCCCTTTCCCGTACGAATCATTCCAAACGGAGTAGACGCGGAATTTTTTAAGCCCCTGGAAAAACGGGAAAGCCATGCCTTCAGATTTATTTTCGCGGGAAGATTTCAGGAACAAAAAAACCTGTTTTTCCTGCTCAGCCAATTGGCGGAATTAAACCGCGAAACGCCTGTCCCGTTTGAAATTGACCTTGTTGGCGACGGGCCGCTGAGAAAGGACCTGACAACGCACGCGGAAAACCTCGGCATAAGCAAAAAAGTATCATGGCACGGATGGGCGGACAAAAACGGGCTTCTGAGCCTGTACCAGCAGGCGGACTGCATGTTAAACCCTTCATTATACGAAGGTATGCCGAATACCGTGCTTGAAGCCATGGCATGCGGCCTGCCGGTGATTGCGAGCGATGTCATAGGAAACCGCGACCTCGTGCAGAACAATGAAACCGGATTACTTTTCCCGTTGGACAGGCCGGAGGAATTCCGCAGGGCAATGTCGGAACTGCTTATGAACCGAAACAGGTGCAAACTACTGGGTGAAAACGCAAGAAATACCGCTGTAAAGGAATTTTCCTGGGATAAAACAGCGTTCAGATATGAAGAATTGTTTTTTTGAAAGGCTATGTAAACCATGAAGATAACGTTTTTCGGAGCGGCTGAAGGAGTAACGGGCTCAAAACACATGCTGGAAACCGACGGGGCTAAGGTACTGCTTGACTGCGGACTTTTTCAGGGCAGGCGCGATGAAACTGAAGGCATGAACCGCAACCTGCCGTTCAATCCCGCGAAACTGGCCTCCCTCGTACTGTCGCACGCGCACATTGACCACAGCGGAAACATACCATATCTGACGAAATTGGGATTTAATTCGCCTATACATGCCACCACTGCCACGCAGAGCCTGTGCGGCATCATGCTTCCGGATTCAGCGCACATACAGGAAAAGGATGCGGAATACATAAACAAGATAGAAAAACGAAAAGGCGCGAAAGAAAAAAAACCTTTATACACCCTGCAAGACGCGCAAAAAAGCCTGGGATTATTTGACGGCTGTTTCTACAAAGAAGAATTCCAGCCGGCTCCTAACATCAAGGCGGTCTTCCAGGATGCCGGGCACATCCTCGGGTCGGCGTCAATAAGGCTGTCCGTAAAGGAAAACGGAACCGTAAAAACCGTTGTTTTTACCGGCGACCTTGGGCGGAAAAACCTGCCCATAATAAGAAACCCCGAGCCGTTTGATTACGCGGACGTGCTGATAACTGAAACCACGTACGGAAACCGCGTCCACGACCCAGTGGAACAGGTAGAAGAAAAACTCGCCGCGATCATAAACCGCGTTTATCAGCGCGGAGGCAAAATATTGATACCGGCTTTTTCAGTCGGTAGAAGCCAGGAAATCATCTACACGCTCAACCGGCTTATAGTGCGCGGACGGATACCGGAATTTCCCGTATTCATTGACAGCCCTCTTACGCTTAATGCCACCGAGGTCTTCTTCAACAACAAGGAATATTTTGACGACGAGGCCCTGCAGACTTATGAAAACGAATATGACCCGTTCGGCTTTAACCTGATGACGTACATCACTTCGGTTGAAGAGTCAAAAAAACTTAACACATTCAACCGCCCCTGCATAATAATTTCCGGTTCAGGCATGTGCGAACACGGCAGGATACTGCACCATCTCGCGAACAACATCGGAAATCCCAGGAATATCGTACTGATAGTCGGATTTCAGGCGCAAGGCACCCTCGGAAGAAGGCTCGTTGAAAAGATGGAAGAAGTGCGCATATTCGGCGTAAAGTACAAGCGCCGGGCTGAAATAGCCGTAATAAACGCCTTCAGCGCCCACGGCGACCGCAACGACCTTTTTAATTATTTGAAAGGATTCAAAAAACCGCCGAAAAAGATATTCCTTGTGCACGGTGAAAGCGACTCGCTCACGGCATACGCGGACATGCTTAAATCAAACGGGTACCACAATTTTGAAATACCGAAGTTAGGCGAATCGTTTCAATTATAATTTTTTATTTCAATCTCCGCCTGCTTTTTGACGAACCACGCCTGCGCGGGCTGACACGCGGGAACTTACCCTTACCGCGCTGTTGAGAGGCGTTCTTATCTTCTTCGGCCTGCAAGAAAGCCGCTTCCTGTTTTTTCAATGCTTCTTCAAGGGCCATCACAAGTTCTTCGGGTTTCTGATAGCGTTCGGCCTTATTCTTGGCAAGCATTCTCAATATTATGTCGTTAATCTCGCCGGAAACCAGCGAGTTTTTATCCCGCGGCGGCGCTACCAGTTCATAAAGGTGTTTCATCACCACGCTCATGGAATTTTCCGACTTAAACGGCACTTCGCCGGTAACGGCATGGTAAAACGTACAGCCCAGGGAATAGATATCGCTTCTTATATCAACCTCCTCGCCGCGCGCCTGTTCGGGCGAGATATAATTCGGCGTACCGACAAGGACATTCTGCTGTGACTCATCGCCCTCTTTTTTAACCGGGACCTTTGCCACGCCCAGGTCGCAAAGTTTAGCCATGCCTCCGCCGGCGGTCAACATGATATTGCTCGGCTTTATGTCCCTGTGGACGAACCCGTACTTGTCAAAATGCTGAAGCGCCATGGCTATATTGGTAATTATATTCAATGCCCGTTTTTCATCCATTGCGCCACCGCGCCTCAGGATATAACTCAGGGTCGGCCCATCCACGAATTCCATCGCAAAATAATAAACGCCGCTGGAAATTCCCGCATCAATAGCCTGCACTATATTCTGATGATTGAGCCGCGCCACTGATTTGGCCTCTTTCAGGAAACGTTCAACGTATTTCATATCCTCCGCGAAACGCGGAGAAAGGACTTTTATGGCAACGATCCTTTCAAGGCTCAACTGCATGCCCTTATATACCATGCCCATGGCGCCCCTGCCGATTTCCTGGATTATCTTGTAACCTGAAATCTGTATCCTGCCTTCCTTCTGCGCCTGGGTATAAATTATTTTCCTCAATCCGTCTTCGTTAATAAAACCCTTATCAAGCATGATCTCGCCGATCATCTTGGGGACTATGCCCATGGCGCGCATCTGATTCTGTATCATGATGCACTCCATCACATGCTCATGAGTCGTGAGTCCGAGCTCTATTGCTATACTGCCGAATGAAACTTTTTCTTTATTCATATAAAACGAAATATTGCATTAAGAATTGCAAAAACATCCATTGTTACACACACGTCGGCATATCTCCGCAATTTACACGCTTACAATCATATCAAAAAAACGATTGACTTTCAATAAAATTAAACTATAATACCTACGGACAGAATCTGTGAGTCTGGAGTCTGAAGTACGGCATTTACATCCGTCCGTCCTTCCTTCTTCATTTTTCCTTCTTCGGATGAATCTATAAGTTATGGGATTACGAATACTGATAGTTGACGATTCAATGGTAATGCGCATGATGGTACAGCGCAACCTACGCCTTGCCGGTTTCACGCTTGACAAGGTCATTGAGGCCGCTGACGGCGAAGACGCATTGAAAAAATTCAATGCCGCTGAAATTGACGCCGTCCTCAGCGACCTTCATATGCCGAAAATGGACGGATACGAATTGGCGCGGCGCATCCGGCAGATACCGGCATCCACCCCGATACTCCTGATAACCGCCGAAGGAAGCCAAGCAAAGATTGAGGACGCCGTGAAAGCCGGCGTAAATGCCTACCTAAACAAACCGCCCACACCCGAAGAATTAACGTCCAAACTGCAGCAGATACTCCCTGTTAAATAACGCTATATGCATTTTACACAGAAGTTGAACTTTAAGAAACTAAAGCAGCAATGCCGCACCTGTGCGCCTGCCTTTGCGCTCCGTCGCTGAAGCTTTGCCCGTCCTCCGCAGTCCCGATAAATCGGGACGGAGGATGGAGAGCGTAGGCGACCGAAGCGGCTTCCTCCTTCGCTTTGGCTTCGGAGGACAAGCC
>JACRIJ010000126.1 GCA_016220095.1 Planctomycetota bacterium
GAGCATAATATACTTGGCATTCATAGCCAGCGCTAAGGTAGCCGCAACCTTTAGGTTGCGCTGTAATACTGGATTCTAAGCGCAGGCTAAAGCCTGCGGCTACCTTCAAATGTCAAGTATATTATGCTCTCCGTAGTAACACAACTAACCGTTTGTAGAGACGCTCCGCGGTGAATAATACCCGGAGCGTCTCTGCCTTTTAAACAATAAAGCAGCAAAGCCGCGACCGAAGGGAGTCCCGCCGAAGTCCCGCCCGAAGTGGCGGGGTAAGGGGCAACCAAAACTACGAAATACGATAATTAACCACTGAACCCTGTACCGATAACTGGTACAGGGTGAACACACCGAACACACTGAAAACTCTAAATAAATTCAAAATACCAATGACCAAAACCCGAAGTGAAGTATTGGATTTGGTGAATTTGGATTTTTGAGAATTAGTATTTATGAAACTTTTCAGCGCATCCGGCGTCTAACAGTTATTAAATGAAATACCCTAATTATTGGAGGTTTGTTTTATGAAACGCTTTTTGCTTTTCGTCATTCTGACGGCATTAGTTGCGCTTCCGGCAATAGGAGAGGACATCAATAAAATCAAGGCGGAATCCAGTATCGCCGCGGTCACGGTTTACGCCGACCGGGCGCTGGTTACGCGCACCGCTTCGCTGGACCTGCCGGCCGGCGCTACGGAAATTACCTTTGACGGCCTGCCGCTCGGAATTGACGAGAATTCGCTCCGCGCCAAAGGCGCCGGCGTCTCCGGCGCGAAAATTCTCGGCATTGACAGCACTACCTATTTCGTAGAAAAACCCATTGACCAGAAGGCGCGCGAACTACAGGACCAGGTGCAAAAGCTCCGCGACGATGACCGTATCTGCACCGACCAGCTCGCCACCCTGCAGGCGGAAAAGGAATTCCTCCAGTCCCTGAAGAACCAGTATACCTCCCAGCTTACGCAGGAACTGGTCGTTAACAAGACGTCCATTGCCGAATACAAGGACATGAATGCGTTCCTTAAGGAATCAGTGGAAGAAAACGCGAAAAAAACACGCGAAATCAATATCACCCGCAGGAACCTTGACCTCAAAATAAAAGCGCTTCTCGGCGAACTCAACAAGATACAATCTCAACCGAAATACGAATACCGCAAGGCATCCGTCACCGTAGAACTGAAAACAGCGGGCAAACTTGACGTTGACCTGCTTTATATGGCCTATAACGCCGCCTGGAGGCCTACTTATGACGTCAGAGTAAACTCGGATAAAGGCGCCGTGGAGATGACTTACAACGGTTTTGTCGCCCAGCGCACAGGCGAGAACTGGGACAATGTGAATCTCACGCTTTCCACCGCAAAGCCTTCCATAGGCGCGCGAATACCGGAACTCCAGGCCTGGAATCTGGACCTGCCCAAGCCTGCAGAGGAGATTCTCGCGAACAATAAAAATGCTGAGGGCAAGCCGGGAAACGGATGGGGCGGCGGACGCTCCGGCGAACCCGTGGCAGACAGCGCGGTACTTCGGACAGCTCAGGCAGTAGCAGTTGAAAAACTCACCTCAGTATTCTTCAACATAATCAAAAAAGAAAACATACCCTCGGACGGCTCTCTGCATAAAACAACGATATCTACGTTGAACTTCAAAGCGGACCTCGCGTACGAAGCCGTCCCGAAGCTTTCGCCTTTCGCGTACCTCAAGGCTGCAATAACAAATGATTCCAGTTTTCCCCTTATAGCGGGCCCTACCAATATATTCCTCGGCCCGGATTTCATCGGCACGGCGTCAATCAACACCATCGCCCCTACGGAAAAATTTGACTGCTCGCTCGGCATTGACGAGAGCATCAAGATTGAACGCAAACAGGAGAAAAAATTTGACGAGGCCGCCGGCGGCTTCTTGTCAAGCTCCAAAAAACGCAAGAGCTTCGGCTATAAGATCACCGCAAGCAACTATAAAAAAACCAATGTAACCGTAACTGTCACGGACCAACTGCCCGTGCCGCAGAACGAGAATATAACTTATGAAATGGTTTCCTGCACGCCGAATTTTACCGAAAAAACCAAGGATAACCTGATGAAATGGAAACTGGAACTCAAACCCCAGGAAAAAAAAGAAATTACCTTTGAATTCTACGTTGACGCGCCCGCTGACGCTGTTGTCACGGGTTTGGATTAATAGAAAGGAGCTAATGCAATGAAAAAAACACTTTTAATTTCACTCGTTTTCGCGCTCGCAGGCACTTTCGCCTTCAGCGAAAACGCCAATACTATTGAAGTCAAATCAAAGATCTCGCAGGTTACGGTTTACGCCGACCGGGCGGTGATTGAACGGACCGCGGAACTGGAACTCCAGCCCGGCTCTTACAACGTTATTTTCAACGAACTGCCGGTCACGCTTGACGAGAATTCCGTACGCGCCAAAGGCGCCGGCCCGGCTAAAATCACCGGCACGCAATCAACTTATTATTTCGTTGAAAAACCCAAGGACGAACGCGTCAGGGCCCTGCAGGATAAACTCCAGGGGTTGACTGACCAGGACAAGGTCATCGCGGATACGCTGGAAACCTTGCGGCAGGAACGCGAATTCCTCGCCTCAATCAAAGCCCAATCCCCGGACAAGGTTTCCAAGGAACTCATCAAGGAACGGCCGCAGGTGAATGATTTCAAGAGCATAGCGGCATTCCTCAAGGAATCCCTGACTGCCAATTCCGACAGCACCCGCCAGACCGAATTACAGCGCCGTGACCTTACGGACAAAATCAGGGTTGCAGAAAACGAACTCAACCAGATATACCGCGAACCGCGGTTGCAGTACAGGAAAGGCATTGTAGCCCTGGACGTTGAAAAGGCGGGCAAGATAACAGTGACCATTACCTATCTTATATGGAACGCCAATTGGCAGCCGAGATACGATGTAAGAATACTTCCTGAAGAAGGCAAGGTTGAAATCACTTACAAGGCGTTTGTCGCGCAGAATACCGGCGAAAACTGGGACAACGTAAACCTCGTGCTTTCCACTGCACAGCCGTCCGTAAGCGGCCGCATACCGGAACTTCTGGCATGGAACCTGAATATTTATGCCCCGCCCCCGCCGCCTATGGCAAGCGCACCGGCCGCGCCAGGCATGATGGGCATGATGCGCGCAGAAAAATCGGCCGATAAAATGCAAAAAGGCGATTTTGAAAGAGATGAAATGAACGATATGGCAAAAAGCAATGCCGTCGCCAATCAGGCGGTCGCGCAGGCCGTGGAACGCGGCACCGCGGTTTTCTTTGAGATTGAAAAACCGGAAAACATACCGTCCGACGGCTCACAGCATAAGACTACCATAGCAGTAGAAACGTTCAAAACGGATATGGTTTACGAATCCAACCCGAAACTCTCGCCGTACGCGTACCTGAAGTCCACTATTACGAACAATACCAGCTACCCGTTCCTTGCCGGGCCCATGAATATATTCCTCGGCGCCGATTTCATCGGGACATCGTGGACCAAGACAATCGCAAGTTCAGAAAAATTTGACGCCTATCTCGGCATAGATGAAAACATCAAAATAGAACGCAAACAGGACAGGAAATACCAGGAAACCATAGGCGGGCTTTTCTCGTCTTCCAAAACAAGAAAATATTACGGTTACACCATAACGGTGCAGAATTTCAAAAAAGAACCGGTAACCCTGCAGTTGGCGGACCAGTTGCCGGTACCTCTTACTGAAGACATCACGGTGGAACTGGTTAAAACCACAGTGGAACCGTCTGAAAAAACCAGGGAAGGTTTCCTGAAATGGAATTTCACCCTGAAACCGAACGAGAAAAAAGAGATATATTTTGAATTCGCCGTCAACGCGCCGGAAGGACAGGAGGTATACGGACTGGAATAGACGAAGTAGCGAGTAACCAGTAGCCCTTCGCTAAACTCAGGGTAAACTGAGTAGCGAGAGACGAAACGAAGCTCCGCAGGAGCGCCATATTTATAGAAAAAAATCAGTTATTAAAAAAAGCTCCGTCATGAATGGCATAGGAGTTGATTTGGCTGTAATTAAGAAAGATGCCAAGAAGATAAAGCAACATATACGAATTAACCACAGAACGCGCCGAATACACCGAACGCATGGGGCAAATTTACCGCGATTGGTATAACTCCAATACTTTCGGTGATTTCGGTGGTTAGTTTTCGTATAAATATTTCGTGTTTTTTGTCCGCCTGCGCGCACCTGCGTGCCGTAGCCTGCCTGCACGAAGCCGATACTTCGTTTCGGCGAAGGCAGGCACTTCGGTGCGTAGGCACGGAGCCATTTCGGTCGCCTACGCTCCAGAGCTTCAGCGACGGAGCGCAGAGGCAGGCGCGGAAGTCTATCATTAAAAAACTAATGTCCCTCCCGTCAGCGGTACTGCGAGCCACAGCGATACTGCGAACGTAGTGCTCCTGCGGTTCCTGCAAGTAACCACAGCATTTGTTAATTATCCGCTTTGATATACATACCCCCGTTTTGTTCCGCGAGCTTACGGAGAAAATCATCATCCAGGGCCTGGCCCACGCCTATGGTATTTATCTGTATCATCCTGGTTTTGTTAAGTTCCGTCACTGCCTTAAGTATGCCCGCGGCATCCGAGATTTTTCCGATATTCGGGACGCCATCGGTCAGCAGGTAAATCGTATCCGCGCCGTCATTGCCTTCGAGCAGTGCCGTGGAACTGCCGCCTTTATCCTTATTCTGCTGGGGTTTCCTGCCGCCTTCTTTTGCAGACATCTTGAATGCCATTTCAATGCTGTCGTATATATTAGTCTGGCCGTTCGGGGACTGTTTTTCTATTGCTTCAATGGCGTCCAGCTTATTCTGCGGAATTGCCTTGCACAATTCCTCTTTCCACGCGGAAGGCGCCTGGGAATAGAATATTATCGTAAAAAATACGTCATGCGGAAGCGCGAGTATGGTTTTTATCAATTCCTTTTTTACGGCGTCCATTTTATTTGCAACCGCCCTCTGGTTATTCTGGTCGCGTAATTTTGAAAGGTCGTCAATCTTTTTCTGTGGCGTATTAGGCGGAACTGAAATCCCCTGCGCGCCGGCGTTGCCGGCGTTATTTGATTCAACCGCCTTTTGAGCCAATCCCTGGCTCGCGGCCTCAGACATACTGCCGGAGATATCCACGATAAAAATTATGCGTTTTGACACTACAGGCTTGCCGAAATACGTAACCGAAGACGCGCCCGCGACCGGATTAGGATTCGGATTGGGCGCCTTTCCGGCATTAATCATACTGTCAATGATTTCCTGCAATTCATAAGCAGTTCGGCCGGTCTGCTTGCCGCGCGCGTCCATGAGGGCTTTAATAACATCATCCCGGTTAAAATTTTTCAAGGCGCGCGCCACGGCTATTGTTATGTCCCATTCGCTTGACTGCTGTAACACCGCAATAAGCGCGGCAACGCCTTTTTCAATCTTATTGTCCCCGAGATAATTCGCCATCATCATCTGAAGCGACTTTTCGCCGGTCTTCGGAAATTCGTTAAGAACAACGCCAGTAACCTCGTCTTTCGGAGAACTCAACAGCCCTTTAAGCACCGACACCCTGATCATTAAATCCTGCCGGGCGCTTTTTACCTCGGAAAACAATTTTGAAATGCCCTCTTGCGTGGTAAACCTGCCGAAGGCATTTGATATGACATCAACCATATTCCTGCCGGATTCGGATTCGCTGAAATTTTTTGACCATTTGGCAAGTATTTCAATAAATATTTTTGCCGCATCGGTTTCAACCTCGGCGCACAAGGCGTTGCTCAGCCGCGTTGCCACTTCTTTTGCGGCGTCGGGATCCAATTTCAACGCCTTTTCCCATCCGCTCTTGGCGGATTTCCAGGCCGCCTCATCGGCAACAACGGCGCCTGTCCGCAATATGCATACGCACAACAACACGAAACAACTCAGTACAACAAGTCTCTTGGACATCCAGCAACCTCCTAAGAACGGATTAAACGGATTATTCTTTACAATGATTTCTTTTGAAGTAATCCCCTCTCCCCTTGCGGGAGAGGGACTGGGAGAGGGGGTAAATGTTTTTCACCCTCCCACTATACCCCCTCCCATCAAGTGAGGGAGAGGTTACTTTAAATAGCTTAAGTATTACAAGTCACAAATCATCCAGTCCTTAAATCCCAAACGTCCTTCCTCCTTCGTATGCATAGAGTCTCTCCCCGCACTCTTTTAAACGTAAAAACAGGCTAAAAGGTTCAAAAATAATGCATTCAGCGTTTTTCCCGGGAATCTTCGTGAACTTCTCCCTTTTCCTTAATATAACATTTAATGTAATGGATCACGCGCAGGGAGTGGTAAAAATTGCCGTCGTTTTGGTTGCGCCTGCGCACCGGAGCGTGCTTCGGCCTGCCTACGCGGCTTGTCCTCTGAAGCCATAGCGAAAGAGGAAGCCGCTTCGGTCGCTTACGCTCTCCATCCTCCGTAGCAAAGCTACTGCGGAGGACGGGCAAAACTTCAGCGACGGAGAGCAAAGGCAGGCGCAGAGGTGCGGCTGTGCTGTTTTATTATTTTAGTGGCAATCTGTTCTGCCGTTTCGACCCTCGTGTCGTTCCTCATTCCGTCCCCCGGTACTCGCTACTGGCTACTCACTACTGGTCAACTATTTCAATCTGCAATTCCGGCAACTGGTCCCAATCTTTTTTCGGCCTGGGGTGTTTAAAATGCGGATATTTCTTTTTCAACCTGCCCCAGCAGACTTCGCAATAAGTAGTCGCTTCAAACGCGCCGCCCATAGCGCAGGACTGGTCGGCCTCATCAGGCGAACCGGCAATGGCGTGGTTGAATTCGTGGATAAAGGTAATCATCATGAACTTCCCGCCGATTTTCACCCAATAATCCGGCCAGGTCATATTCGGGTCGTAAGGAACTGCCGCGTTGCCAAACACGCCCGGAGCGATACTGTCGCTGTCAAGGTTTTTGATAATGATATCGCCTTTAGGGGTCTTATCTTTAATGGTAATCTTAGAGATATACAGCTGGCCTTCCATGGCGTTATAAAGCGCCTCATCGCCCTGCTGAAAACGCTTAGCGAGGTCGGCAAAATCCTTTTTCGTGCAATCGCCGGCGTAAACGGCCGTAAAAGTAAATGTGACGGGTTCAACATAACCGGCCTCTGACGCCTTGGTTTTATCCATCCATTTACCCTTGTATTTGACCTTACCCTGTGATTTCATGTATTCGTCTTCGGTCAGCCATTTATCGCCGTATTTCTTAAAGCCGAGAGCGGCGCGGGTTTTTTCATGGTCAGGATTAAGGGCAAGCGCGGCGTCATATTCCTTTTGAACGAGGAAATTCAGTTTATTTTCCTTGCACCACACGGCTAATTCATAATGTTTATCTGCCGTATTTTCCATAGCGGCTTTTTTTTCTTCGTAGGCATCTATTTTACTTTTGGCATGAGTCAGCATTATTAAATCAGACCTTTGAAATACCTGGGATTTGCCTTCATAATCAAGGATTGTAACCAATAAATCCGTTTCCTGCGTGATTTTCCCCTCTATCTTCCTGGATTTTTTATCTTTATCCTTAACAAAAACCGTATCGCCGCTTCCCCAAAGCCCAAGAAATGAGAAAATCCCGCACCACAATAATACCCTGACGACGGGATGATTTGCCTTCATACAGGGTTCCTTTCTCCTGTTAGAAATAAAAACGTAAAGGTCATTGTCAAATCGCCAAAAGCGATTTGGGTCGCAACAACCCAAGCATATTCCAAATCATACCCATCTTACACGCGGCACAGAATTAAACGCACATCCTTCTTTATTGTTTAATATGGTAACAAAGCCGGAGGTGAAAGTCAAGGGAAAATTTTTCTTGAGACACATAGGTCTGCCCATACGAAACGGGGCAGACACACAGGTCTGCCCCTACGGAATGCATATCGTCATTATTGCCGACAAGTTGAATTGTCCCGCATCCCACCCAAAATCCCCAATGATTACGGGTTGTTGTAGAGCCACCAGAAACCTGTCCCGACCGAAGTGTCGGGATGGTGGCTCTACCAAAATACCGCGGTGGGCTTGAAACCCACTTTCACTGAGGCGGTGCGGATTTCGCACAATTCTTCTTGACATATCCAATATTTATGCTATAAGTTTACTTTACACGCATAAGAATGTATTGTTTCAGCCGCTATGTTAAGGAGATTCCACTATGAACAGAGAGCAGGAAGAAAGCGCACTTATCCCGCGGAAAATAATTGAAAACAGGATATTTATAATCCGCAAGCTGAAGGTCATGCTGGATAAAGACCTTTCAAGGCTATACGGAGTACCAACTAAAGTTTTGAATCAAGCAGTTAAAAGAAATTTTAAAAGATTTCCTGAAGATTTTATGATAAGACTGACAAAAGAAGAGAAGGAAGAGGTGGTCACAATTTGTGACCACCTTGACGCATTGAAGTTTTCCTCACAAATGCCATATGCCTTTACAGAGCAAGGCGTGGCAATGCTATCCAGTGTTTTGAACAGTGAGCGGGCAATTCTGGTAAACATTCAAATCATGCGCGCCTTTGTGAATTTAAGGCGATTAAGCATGTCTCATGTCGCATTGAAAGTGAAAATTGAGAATATGGAGAAAAAGTATGACGAACAGTTTGGAATCGTATTTACAGCCATCAGGAACATGTTAGAACCGCCGGTTGAAGAGAAGAAAAATAAAATCGGGTTTCATTGCCCGCAATAACAGCAAGATTGCTGTGATTCGCAGGATCGTTGAGGCGAGTTTATCCTGAGTGTAACGAAGGGCAGGAATAGCAATATCGCTGACGTTCGCCCCAGAAATCCGTTGTATGAATTTTCCTCGTTATCCGGCCAATTTTCAGAGATGACATTTCAATACTTGTGTCATTTTCTCAAACACCCTTTACTGACGAGCTACGGATTTTCTCAAAATTATTGTCATAGTTATTTGACATTCATAACTTCTTTATGTATAATGCAATATACTGCAAAGATAAGCATGAAACTTTTCAGGAATTACCATAATAATTCTTTATTATGCAAAAGAACAATCTAAAATCGGCCAACGAATGGTTTAAACAGTCCGTATATGACATGGCTACAGCTAAAATAATGCTGAAAACCAGAAGATTCATATACGCCGTATTTATGTGTCATTTGGCATCGGAAAAATTATTAAAAGGTCTTTATGCGAAAAAAACCGGACAAAATCCGCCTAAGACACACGATCTTGTTTTCCTGACAAGTTTAACAGGCATAAATCTGCCAATAGAACTTAAGGACTTTATTGATTATCTAAATGGCCTGAGCGTTCCAACAAGATATCCGGACGAACTTGCAAAACTATTGAAGGAATATACCCAAAAAAGGACTACGGAAATTGTTTTAAAAACACAAAAATTACTTTTATGGCTAAAAAAGAACTGTTGAAAATAAGTCATATATTACTCCACAGATTACGTGATAAAGGCGTCATTATAAGCAAAATCATTGTATTTGGCTCCTATACAAGCGGCAGAAGAAAACAGGACAGTGATATTGATATAGTGATTGTATCCAAGGACTTCAGAAACAAAACAATTTTTGAAAAAACCGAACTAACCTTAGGGATTCACTTTGAACTTGTAAAGACAATCATGAAACCGTTTGATTTATTATATTATTCCGACAAGGAATGGGAGAGAGGCTCTTCGTTAATGATCAATGCCGCCAAAGAAGAAGGAATGATTGTTTTTCAGCAGTGAAACGGGGCAACACACAAGCCTGCCCCTGCATCGTTATTGTCAATTTATAATTTTCAAAACCCGGCGAACGACCGTGTTTCGGTCATTGGAAATAGCTCCAATTGTAAGTATTCAGCCCTTCATAAGCGCCATCACCATCGGCATCTACCTCTACTTGCACGCCAGTACTGCTATAAGTGGCGATTATTGAAGAATTGGCCGCACCGGTGTAAATAATCTTTCCGGATGTAAATGTGTTGGTGTATAAGCTGAACACCAGAGGTTGCGAAATCTGCCATAAAGTTCTACCATAATCTGTCAAATAAATCAAACCCGTACCACTGGTATATGTTATATTTGTTGTGCCAAATGTAACGTTGTATGTGCCGTCTTTCATTACATATTGCCCGGCAACTGAAGAAACAGTAGTTATTAGATTAGTGTTGCTATAAGCTGCGGTATTGGCAGTCTCATCAACTGAGACAACAAACGATCCCCTGACAGTAATCGTTTCGTTATAAATGGTGACCGAGAA
>JACRIJ010000128.1 GCA_016220095.1 Planctomycetota bacterium
CGCCAACAGGATTATCAATAGAAAGCAGGGCAGGCCCTTTTTCGGAAAACTCCGTAATTGCTCCGAAAGAATCAAGTTTGAGCGCGTACCACCTGATTGCAAACACAGACAATTCCCGGTTAGCGGAAATAATGGTAACGTCTTTGGAATTACCGTTGTAGTCAATGGCAAAAGAAGGCGGGTTCTGGAGTTGATTTACAATGTTATAAGACCTTGACTGAGGCTGAATCTCGCCGGCGGTATTTACGGCAACAGAGTTAAACTGGTAAGAATCCTGGCCTGTTTTTCTCAAATAAACTATTACGAAAAACTTATGTTCACTGTCAAAAACTATCTTGGGATAAAAATGCGCAGAATCCGGCGGGGAAACCTGGTCAACTATCACCGGTGAAAGGCCTGAAATTTGCGTTTCCTGGCGTGTCAGGAGCTGGTATTTCAGCATATACGCGCCGGTATTGTCTTCTTCTTCCCACACAACCAGCTGTTTTGTCTGGCCTTCCATAGGCGCTATGGCTGTCTCCGGGCTCGTTATCTTCAGGGCCGTATTATTTGTTATTCCCGAATAATTGAGCGGCAGAGGCATCAGAGTACCTGCGTTAGCGGGACTGATTTCTTCGGCAACCAATGCCTTGATTCTTTCCTTACCTGCAATATCGCCTAATTTATATCCCACTGCAGGCAGAGTTCCGTCTGCTAAAGTCGGCAAAACTAAAGGATAGGAATTATCATAGTCCCAGAATTGTCCGTCACCTTCAAGGCGCTGATATGCTATGGCCTGGCCCTGCACCGGATTGCCGTAGGCGTCAAGTGTCTGGATATTCAGGAAATCGGGAAGTGTCGTATTTATCCAGGCCTGTTGCATATCGCCCTGGAGTTTGCGTATTGAATCCGCATTTCCTGCGCTGACGTTTATGACTGCATTACCGCTGATGGAAGAATCGTCAAGCAGTGATACGTCTACTGTCTGCGTACCTGCACTAACAAAAATGAGCGTATCAAGAAGTGTCTTTATTCCCTGATCAGCCGGTGTGAAGTTCACGTAAAGGGTGTCAAGATACCAGGATTTACCCCAGGCATCCGTAGTGCCGGACTGGCTGAGCCGCACTATACCGTCAAAAGCCACTGGATAGCCGGTATTGCTGAGACCTTTAATTGTAACGCCTGCAGGATAACCGGCAATGCTTATTGTCTCTGAAAGAGTAACTTCAAAGTGGTCAAGGATTGCGGGTTCGCCGGCAACCTGGACGAGCATTCCATTAAGTTGCGTTACCTGGGCTGAGATGCGTTTATTTACGGTATCTACAGTTGAAGGCAGGGCTATCCATAAGGATGTATTTGTATCATAATAATAGATTTTCAGTTCAGCTTCTATTATTCCGAACGACGTCGCGGTAACGGAGTCATAAGTCAGAGTAATGGTTATCGGCTGGGCAAATTGCAGTCCATCCGGAAGAAAATCAACTGCCGGGCTGACTGTGAAAACGCCCTGTGCCTGGGAAGGAGGATTGGGTTCGTACAGCATGTAGAGTGGCGTACTTTGGTTAAGCGCTCCTGCGGGAATTATTAGTACAGTATTATAAATCGGGTTTTGCGGATCGGTTACTGTCAACGTACCGCCGATTTCAGGGTCAACTGCCTGGAATGCGTCAACAACGGTAAAGCTATATGATGCGGCTATAGCAGTGTTTCCCGCGAAGTCTTTCAAACCCGTAATTTGCAGGTTATAGGTTTTACCTTTTTGCAGGTCAGATGACGGCGTATATGAAAAGCCGTCAGAAGAAACATTGGCAGAGATTGTAATGTCTATAGGCGTTGTTCCCTGCATACCGAAATAAAGCACGGTATTTGTAATATCAACGCCTGTAGCGTTGTCAGTGAACTGGCCGCTAATGATTGGCCGTACAGAATCGCTGAATCCCTGCGGCGTTACGTTACTGATAACAGGCGCGACAGAATCCGCAAAAATGGTGAATTCCGAAGAGACCGTTGGCGTGACGTTTCCCGCGTTATCTTTCAAACCGATTATTTGCAGGGAATATGTTTTCAGATTTTGAAGGTTTTCAGAAGGAGTATAAGAAAAAGCGCTGTTGGTAATTTGCGAAAGCGCGGTGATGTCTGAGAGAGATGAGCCTTGCGGGCCGAACAAAATCTGTATAGCAGAAATATCAACGCCGCTTGAGGTATCGGAAAAATTGGCTGAAAGAGCTGGTTTGAAGACGTCTATAGTACCTGTCGGCGCTATGTCTGTAATTACCGGCGCAGTAGCGTCTATTGTAAAGCTGAATGTCGTATCAGGCGCGGTATTGCCTGCAGTGTCTTTAAGATTCTTTATTATATATAGGTAGGTTTTTTCGTCAGAAAGGTTTTCGGCTGGGGTGTACGCAAAGCCTTGAAGAGTAATTTGCGCGCTTGACGTTATGTCTGATAGAGGCGAGTTTTGTTCGCCGAAGAAAATCTGTAATGCGCTTATATCTATTGAGCCGGACATATCGGAAAATTGTACGCTTATCTGCGGTTTAAGGGAATTGGTGTATTCCTGCGGGGCGATATTAGTGATAACCGGCGGTGTCAGGTCTACCGTGAAAGTGATTGTTACTTCAGCAAGATTGCCGAATTCATCCTTAATGCTTGCGTAGATGGTATGCAGACCTTCGGCAAGAGCTTCGTTTTCCTGAACCTGATAAACGGCCTCTGTTGCGCTGACAGCGTTTTCATCGTTATCTTGTTCTTCGTCTGCTTCGTCATCGTCGTTGCCATACTCAACCTCGTCATCACCATTATGTTCATCGTCATTATCTGAATCATGCGTTTCATCTTCGTCCGATTCGTTATGATTTACCTGTGTTTGTGGAAAAGTAAATGCTTTGACGATGCCGTCCAATTTACCGACAAAGGAATTCATGTCTATTTTGCTGAATTCATCGGAAAATCTTACTATTATTAATGGTGTGGCGTCATTGATATAGGAGCCGTTGACAGGCTGATAAACGTAAATCTGCGGCGGAGCCGAGTCTATTATTACCGTTACCGATTTGGGTTGCGCAGTACGAAGTATCTGGTCATTACCGTTTTTCAAAATACGGTGCAATTCAGAGGAAAACGTAATTGTGTAATTTCCGGAAGGCAAGGCCTGAGGCTGCCAAGAGACGGAGAAGTTTTTTTCCAGCCGCACCTGCCCCATAGGGTCAGGCTGTTCCTGGGGGCTCGTGGGAGCAACGGGTTCTTCACCATTTGAAGACCAGACTGTCGCGCCGGCGGAATTTGTTGCTGTCCAGGTATAGTTTACTTTATAGGTTTGACCTGACTGGTCACCATCATTATCATTTTTGTTGCCGTTTTTACCGTTACCGTTATTGTTATCATGTTCATCTGATGCGCCGGATGCCAGGCCCGCGACCAATTTGATTTCAACTTCAGACGAAAGCGCAAAACTGCCCGTAGAGCCGATTTTTTCAGGAGTAATCTCCAGTTCAGTAATGGACAGCTGGTTTTCGCTATTGTTGTCTTCATCGGCATTTGCATGATACAAAGCAAATGATGACAAAAGGAGCGCTACAGCGGCCAATAATCTTTTTCCATACAAACAGCACATAAAGGTTTCCCCCTGAAAAAATAACCCACTGAATTCATAGAACAATAAGGGGCGCAACGACGAAGCAGTAAAACTATAAAGCAACAAACCGCAACCAAGACGAGCCACGAAGACGCCCTTCGCTAAACGCTCAGGGTAAACTTAGTCACGAAGATTTAAGAGGAAAACATTTCGTATCCATCGTCGTATCCTGTTAATCCGGCACATCCGATGTAAATAACGACGTCTGCGGACGACTATTCACATGGATATACCCTTCGTTTCACTCAAGGGTTGCGACAGGATACCCAGGATAACGAACGATGTTAGGAATAAGAGACTAACGTAACTTCGTTATAATATCTTTCACACGACTATCGAGAGCGCTGTTAAACACGGTATCCACTTTAGAACGCGCATCATCCGTACCTATATCCACGAGCATTTTTATAGCGGTTGTCAGTACCACGTCATTTACACTACTGTCTGCGGAACTAATGAAATCCGACAGAATCCCGGATTGCTCAGTCTGGACTAATTCAGTCAGTCGGCCGAGAAGAGCTATCTTAACATTAGTTACAGAAGTTTTATCCTTGAGAGCTTCCAGAAGCTTGGCCTTACCTTCGGCAGTGGTAATATCCATTGACGAAACGTTACTTACCTCATTTCTGATAGATTCCTTTTCAGCGATGACCTGAATAAGTTCCTGTTTTACATCTTCAGGGAGGCTGGAAGAGGCAATTTCCAATGTTGAAATTGCGGTGCTGATAGAAGAAAGCATTTCTATTACGTCATTCTGTTCGGTTTGCGTATTTGCCTGGGCATAAATAGCAAGCAATCCTTTTACTGCGAGAGGCTCTTTCATGGAAGCAACGGCGTTGACAATGTATCTTTTAGACTCAGCGGTATTTTCGGCGGTGTAAAGACCGGCGAGAGAATCAAGAGCGGCTACATCGTTAAACTGAGCAAGAGTTTTAACGAGTTCATTTTTAATGCCGGAATTGGTTTCTGATTTTATGGAATCCGTGAGCGGGCCTATTGACTTATCGCCGGACGAAAGGATTTCGTTTTTTGTTTTAGCAATAGAAGAGGCATCAGATTTCTGGATACCGGATTTCAGTTGAGAGACGAGATCTTTGGAAGTGACTGGTTTAGCGGACTGTTCGGGACTTAAGCTGTTTTGTGAATTGGGACTGATGGGCGCTTGTGGAGTCGTAGACAAGGCAAAGTAAGCGATACCGGCTATCAAGAGACTTCCCAAAACAAGCAAAAATAATATTGGATTTCTAAAACTCATCCACTTTCTCCTAAACAATAACAGCTTATTTTTTTATTTAATCAAATATTGTGGAATTGTCAAGAGATATTTCTATTTTTTTAAGAGTTTTTTCGGACTAAACGCCGCTTTAACGGCATTTTCCGCGATACGGCGCAATTCCGGTCCGGTAAAATCTAAATTCTCCGCCAAAAGCCGGTATTCCTTATTTATGTTTGTCCTGAAAAATTCAGGGTCGTCCGAATTGACCGTTACCGTAAGGCCCGCATCAAAAAGCCTGCGTACAGGATGTTTCTCCACCGTCTTTACCAGTCCTGTCCTTATATTGCTGGTAGGGCAGACCTCAAGCGGTATGCGCTTATCCCTCAGGTATTCCATTAACCTGCGGTCTTTCACTGCCGCTATGCCGTGCCCGATGCGGTCAACCTTGAGCTTCAAAAGGGCATCCCATATTGATTGCGGACCGGCATCCTCGCCGGCATGCGCGGTAAGTTTCAGGCCAGCATCTCCCGCCTTCCTGAAATGTTTCACGAAAAGTCTTGCCGGAAACCGCCTCTCGTCGCCCCCGATGGTTATCGCAACTACTCTCCTGTTTTTTGACTTTATAGCCAGATCAAGCATTTTCATAGCCAAGTCAGGCCCGATATTGCGCACAAGATCAATTATAATGTTTATCTCCACACCCTGTTTCCTGTCTCCTGTCTTCTGTCTTCCGCCTGTCTCGCATCCCTCCAATACCGCGTCAAGCGCCTTAAAATAATCCAGTTTTTGCCTTAACACGGGTATGCACGGGGAAAAAATCAATTCGGCATACTCCACATTCTGTTTTATCAGGGAAGTGACGGCGTATTCCGCAAGGGTTTTATAATCTTCCGGCGACCTCATGCAATCCACCGCGAATGTAAATGCTTTTAGAAAACCGTCAAAACCGGGGTAATCATACAGCCTGCGCGCGTCCGCAAGGGAATTGACCTGTGAAATGATTTTGTGTTTCTTTATAAGCCCATACAGAAACCGCGGGCCTATAAAGCCTTCAAGATGAACGTGAAGTTCTGCCTTGGGAATTCCTTTCAGGGAAAAATTCATATAAAACACGCAAGTTGTTTGAGGTATTCAAGTATTTGCCTTGTGGAAAATTTGCTCGCACCCGCCTTGCGGTCCGTAAAGACATAAGGGATTTCCCTGACCGTCTTATATCTGCCCTTGACAAATACCTCAAGCCCTATCTTAAATCCTATAGTATTTATCTTATTCGTATCAATTATTTCTTTTTTGAAAAAGAAGAAGCCGGAAGTTGAATCCTTAACCGCAGTAAACGGCATGGCAAGCATGCACGCAACCCTTGAAGTGATTTGCCTTTTCAACGGCCAGCCATTGCATCCGCCGCCTTTGACATACCTGCTTCCGACGGCCAATTCGCATTCGCCCGCGAGTATCGGCCGGAGCATGCGCGGTATAAGTTCGGGCGGATGGCTCATATCCGAATCCATGACGCCGACTATACTGCCGGATGAAAGCCTTATACCGTCAACCACGGCGCTTGAGAGGCCTTTTTTGTCTTTTCGCACGATGACTTTTCCGTACTGCGGAGGAAGAACTTTTCCGGCAATCCCAGCCGTATTGTCCGGGGAATTATCGTCCACGACAATAATTTCGTATTTCAGGCCTGTCTTTTCCATAACCCCGAACAGGCGCTGGAGAAGTTCAACTATATTTCCGCTCTCGTTATATGTAGGAATTATTATTGAAATCATAATAGCCGAAATTAATAACGTTAATATCTTACAACTAAACTTCTCCTTCGGCACGCCTCAGGACAAGTTTGCAAAAAGCACAGAAGATTTATATGAAAACTAACCACCGAAAGCACTGAATTCACTGAATCGCAATATATTATGCCGTTCTAAACAATCCCCTCCCCCTCAGATGGGGGAGGGACAGGGTGGGGGTGAAAACTCATTATCACCCTCCCCCTTGCCCCCTCCCATTCCCGACATTTTGGTCGGGACTTACTGCGGGTCGCAAGGGAGGGGGTAGAGACGCTAAATATACGTTTTCAGTGTGTTCGGTGTGTTCAGTGGTTAATTATCGTATTTCGTAGTTTTGGTTGAAAATTCAAACACTAATCTGTAAGCAATGCCGCGAAGTAACCTGCGCCGAAACCGTTATCAATATTTACGACAGCCACATTAGGCGTGCATGAATTAAGCATGGTCAAGAGAGGGGCTATGCCGTTAAAACTCGCGCCGTATCCGACGCTCGTAGGGACTGCCACTACCGGCTTATCCACCAGGCCTCCGACGACGCTCGCAAGCGCGCCTTCCATGCCGGCAACCACTATCACGGCCCTTGCGGCCTGGATTTCCCTGCTGTGGCTCAAAAGACGGTGTATCCCCGCGACGCCGACATCGTAAAGCGTCTTAACAGGGCAGTTCATCATTTCCGCGGTGACGCGCGCTTCTTCCGCTACAGGGATGTCTGAAGTGCCCGCGGTAACGACCATAATAACGCCTTTTTTCAACGGCTCATCCTTGATGCGCACCGTCACTGCGCGGGCCTGTTCGTTGTATTCCGCTTTTTTGTTTATTTTTTTAATAGCGCTGAAATGCAGTTTATCCGCCCGGGTCGCGAGAAGGTTACTGCCGTTCCGCAATATTATTTCCGCTATTTTTGAAACCTGTTTTGGCGTTTTACGCTGGCAGAAAATAACCTCCGGGCATCCGCACCGCAGATGCCTGTGAGTATCAACATTGGCAAATCCAAGATTCTCAAAGGGAAGAGATTTCAATAAGACCAGCGCGTCATGCACGGACTTTTTACCGCCGGCCACGTCCCTTAGAATTCCTTCAAGCTTTTCTTTATGCATAACTGCGAAACTCTATGAAGAAAAATACATGAAAATTTTTGTGGTGACAAACGCGATAAAGGCGCAAATAGGGAATGTCAATATCCACGCGAGGGCAAGTTCTTTTCCCACGCCCCAGCGCACCGCGGAAAGGCGCCGCGTCGCCCCGACTCCCATAATTGTCGTCGTAATGCTGTGGGTTGTACTGAGAGGTATGCCCAGCATGGAAGCCATCTGTATCGTGCCGGCGGACGCGGTCTGGGCGGCAAAACCGTCAATAGGTTTAAGTTTTGTCAACCGCAGGCCCATAGTCCTTATTATACGCCAACCGCCGAACATCGTGCCGAACCCCATGGTGACGGCGCAGATAACCATTACCCACATCGGGACTGAGAGGACGGTTATTTCAGCGGTACTGGACCCCCTGAAATATAACAGTATTGCAAGCGAAAATACCCCCATGAATTTCTGGCCGTCATTGCTCCCGTGGCTGAACGACATGAATGCCGAGGAAAGCAATTGCATTTTGCCGAAAACCTTCTGCACCTTATCAGGCCTTTTATTGCGCACCAAACGATAAAGAAACGTCGTAAAAAACATGCCTATTAAAAAACCGACAATTGATGAAAGTATAAGCCCTAATATTACCTTGCTCCATCCTTCCCAGAGCAATACTGACGGGCCGGCCTTGGCAAGACCCGCACCGGCAAGGCCCGCTATAAGTCCGTGGCTTTCACTCGTAGGTATTCCATAAAACCACGCAACCGTACTCCAGATAATAATGCCTATCATTGCCGCGGCAATAGTATTTAAATCAATAATGTTCGGGTCAACAATGCCTTTGCCGATTGTAATGGCTACGGCCGTACCGGTAACAAGCGCGCCGACGAAATTCAGTACCGCGGCCATAACCAGCGCGCTGAACGGCGACATTGCCCGGGTGGAAACCGCGGTGGCAATGGAATTCGGGGCGTCAGTCCAGCCATTGACGAATTCCGCCCACAGGATAAGAACCAGAACTGGAATCACCGGCCAAATATCATGCATTTTTAAGAATAATCCCTTCTATAATATTAGCAACGTCTTCACAACGGTCGGTCGCCGCCTCAAGGTCTTCGTAAATCTCTTTCCATTTTATCACGTTAATGGGATTATTTTTTTCGGTCTCAAAAAGATCCACCATGGCAGTGCGGAGAAGCTGGTCGCCGACGTTTTCCATGGTATGGATTTCATGGCAATTCGGTATAATAGCCTCCCTCTTATCAATATGCCGCAAGCCTGTAATGGTCTTATCAAGCAATTCAGTAGACTTGACAAGCACCTCGGCAAAACTAACTGCTTCTTTCGTAACCGTAGGAATCTGGTACAAAGCGAGCCGGCTTACGGCGCCGTCCATGAGGTCAACTATATCGTCCATATTAGTTATAAGCTGGTGTATATCTTCACGGTCAAGAGGGGTCATAAAGGTCGTATTTAATTTCTCTATTGTCTCATGCGTTATCTTATCGCCTTTGTGCTCTATTTCCTTTATCTGGGTCGCCTTTATCTGAAGCTCCTTAGGGTACTGCTGTAGCGTTTCCAGAAGCGTCTTGGCGCAGTTCATCACATTCTGCGAAGCGCTTTCAAAAGATTCATAAAAAGAATTGTCAGTATTGAGCAGAAATTTAAACACTCTCTTACCTCCTAATATTCAATTGATTTAACACCTCAAATTATACCGTGAAACTCAAAAAAGTCAAACAAAAACGAAACCGTGATGTAATCGATCAGTGAACGACGACTGCTTAACAGGGACTTGACGAGACTTGGACGAGACACGACGACTTCTTATAGTTTTACGATTACACGTCCGCACGTTAATCATCAAGTCGTAAATCATCCAGTCATTAAATCCCAAACGTCCTTCCTTCTTCATTTTTCCTTCTTCCTCCTTCGTAAGGAACAGGGACTCTAAGAGACTTGCAAGAGACTGACGACGGAACTTAACGAGACCTGAAGAGACACATGAACGACGACTTTCTTATTGACGCTACGACTAACAGCCACAGAGCGCACAGAGCTAACAGAGAACGACGACGAAACTAACAGTGACTTGAATGAGACACGACTAATTTTTTGGTTTACGATTACGCGTGCGTCGTCAATTATCAAGTCGCAAATCATCCAGTCATTAAATCCCAGCAGTCCTTCATTCTTCCTCCTTCGTCTTTAGCTATTGACAAACCCATTGGCAAATGATATAACTTGTTTATACAAATGAATGCTATGCCATACATTAAACTTAAGATTTAGAGTATAAATCAGCAAAGCCGCACCTGTGCGCCTGCCTTTGCGCTCCGTCGCTGAAGCTTTGCTCGTCCTCCGCAGTAGCTCTGGAGAGCGTAGGCGACCGAAGCGGCTTCCTCCTTCGCTATGGCTTCGGAGGACAGGCCGCGCAGGCAGGCCGAAGCACGCTCCGGTGCGCAGGCGCAACCAAAACCACGACGAAACGAATTTTTACCACGGAACACACAGAACACACGGAAAACGACGACTTTTACTGGTTTTTACCGCGAAAGCATTTATATTACCTGAACTCTTTTACAGTAAGGGGGTGAAAAGATATGTCATGCGGAAAGAAAGGCTGTTGTAAGCCGAAAAAGAAATCCAAAGGCGGTTGCAAAAAGTAACTGAAAGACCTGCGTCGCGGAGGCCCCGGCAGGGGCCTTCGCGGACGTTCTAACGAAGGAGGAAAAATGAAAAATGGACGAAGTTGCGAATAGCGACCCTTCGGCAGGCTCAGAGTCTGCGGAGTAGCGAGGGACGACGATGAAATGTGACAGGCGAACAAGTGATAGTTGAGTAATTTAAAATTTGCAATTTCAACTCTGCTTAATATATTCAATCTGTTGTTTAGAAACCGTCGTCAGTCTCTTAATCGGAAATCAGTGAGGTGCGGGTTCATGACTAAGACCAATCATATTTTTTTCTATAGTCACAAAAATGGGAAGTTTGCATGTTTCAGCAATTTTTACACTTCACCTGTTGTTTTGAACGACAGAACATGGCCCACTGTAGAACACTACTTTCAGGCAATGAAAACCAGTGATGAATTGATTCAAGAAACAATCAGGAAAGAAAAAAGTCCATTCAAAGCGAAGAGTTTAGGCAGAAAAGTCAATCTAAAGTCCGATTGGGAAGAAATTAAAAATGATGTTATGTTGAAAGCATTGATGGCAAAATTCACTCAACATAAAGACTTACGGGAAATTTTATTGTCAACAAACGACGCAGAATTGCATGAAGAGTCTCCTTACGATGAATATTGGGGTTGTAAGGGACAGGACATATTGGGTAAATTGTTGATGCAGGTTCGCGAAGCGCTATATAAAACACTCGCCTGAAAACCTTCATCATCCTTCGTTCGTCCCGTCCCTCGGTACTCGCTACTCATCGCTCGTCACCGTCCACCGTCCCTCGCTACTCGGTACTCGCTACTCGCTACTTCGTTCACCCAAGGCTCACGTCCATATTCAACGGCACCGCGTCAAGGGACATATCCGCCATTTTATTCTCGCGCCAATAATGATACGCCAATCCTGCGGTCACAGCGGCGTTATCCGTGCACAACGCTATTGGCGGTATGTAAACCTTCAATGCCAGCCGGCTCCCAAGTAAATTTATTTTTTCGCGCAGTCTCTTATTGGCTGCCACGCCGCCGCCTATGATGATACCCTTAGGATTATAACGCCTTACAGCCATCTCAAGTTTTGCCGCAAGAGTATCCACGACGGCCTCCTGGAAACTCGCGGCCAGGTCTTCACGGGATTCCTTGTAAACATCCGGCCCCTCTAAGGCGCCGTTCATGCCTTTGCAATGGTAAAGCACAGCCGTTTTGATGCCGCTGAAACTGAAATCCAACGACCCGTTCTTTAGCAAAGACCTTGGAAACCGCACGGCTTTGGGATTGCCGGTTAGAGCGGTTTTTTCTATGGCAGGGCCGCCGGGGTAGGGCAGTTTCATGATTTTTGCCGCCTTGTCAAACGCCTCTCCCGCGGCGTCATCCTGTGTTGCGCCTATCAATTTGTGCTCAGTAGGGGAAGTTGAATAAAACAAACTCGTATGCCCGCCGGAAATGACAAAACCTATTGCGGGATATTCAACCGCGTCAAAATGCAGGTTGGCCGCGTAAAGATGGGAATAAATATGGTTTATGCCTATAAGCGGTATATTATATACGAAGGAAACCGCCTTGGCCGCGGAAATCCCCACGAGAAGCGCGCCTATAAGCCCGGGAGTATTGGTAACAGCCGCCGCAGTTATATCGGACAACGCCAGGCCGGACTGCTCAAGCGCTCTGTCAATCATCGGGATAATAACCTCTTCGTGCGCCCGGCAGGCAATCTCCGGCACTACGCCGCCGTAAATGCTGTGCAAATCGGTCTGCGACGACACGAGATTGGCGAGAACCTCTTTGCCGTCCCTCACAACCGCACATGCGGTTTCATCGCAGGAACTCTCTATTCCAAGACAAATAAAATGTTTGTTTGACATATATCAATACAGCGGTAACCAAAAACTATCCATAAGCAACATAGCCGCAACCAAATCAGAAATCAGGGATACTTGATTGCTATTTAGCCGTACTTAGCCCTTCGTTACACTCACTTCGCTCTGCTCAGTACTGCGGCAGGGTAAACTTGCTTAGCGGCCTTTGCGGTTAAACCGCAGTCGTCGTTAGACGTATGACGGCCGGAATAAACCGCTAAGAGCGCAAAGTTCGCAAAGACTGACGTTACCCTGCAATCGTCTTAGCGCACTTAGCGGCCTTTGCGGTTAAACCGCAGTCGTCGTTAGACGTATGACGACCGGAATAAACCGCTAAGAGCGCAAAGAACGCAAAGACTGACGTTACCTTGCAATCGTCTTAGCGCACTTAGCGGCCTTTGCGGTTAAACCGCAGTCGTCGTTAGACGTATGACGGCCGGAATAAACCGCTAAGAGCGCAAAGTTCGCAAAGACTGACGTTACCCTGCAATCGTCTTAGCGCACTTAGCGGCCTTTGCGGTTAAATCGTAGTCGTTGGAACGACGAACGCAATAAGCCGCAGAGGACGTCAAGAGCGCCAAGTGACGCGACGAAAGTACCATGGTTTGTAAACTTCTGCGTAAAATACGCACCTGTCCCGAACTTGTTTCGGGAGAAGTTGAGAAGTAAAATACTAATTATACTTATTTCCCTGAAAATGTCAAAAAAAACATTGCATAATACTTGCTTTTTCCCGATTCTTTATGGTATAATAAAAGAAAATACTGCTAAGGGAAACACTGCATGAAGGTTAAATTATGGGGTACCCGCGGTTCCATACCCGTACCAGGGCCTGAAACCGTAAAATACGGCGGGAATACGACCTGCGTAGAGGTCACGTTTGATGACAATACTTTCTTTGTCATTGACGCCGGCATCGGCATCAGAAAGCTCGGACAATCCCTGTTTGAACGGAAAATACACCATGTCAACCTTTATATAACCCATTCGCATTGGGACCATATACAGGGATTCCCGTTTTTCAAGCCGGCATTTAATTCAAAAAATTCAATCAACATATACGGCTGTCCGCCGACTTACAGGAAACTGCAGGATATCCTTACGAACCAGATGGAATATGAATACTTCCCGGTGAAATTTGAAGACCTTACGGCTGAAATTGACTTTACAGAGGTATGCCTCTCCATGTTCGTTATAAATGAAAACGTATTTCACACGATACAGACCAATCATCCCGGCAATACCACCGGATTAAAAATAGAAAGCAATGGAAAGATTTTCATTTTCCTGACCGACAACGAACTCCAGCCGCCTCCGAATTCCCATAACAACACGCAATGGGCCGATTTTGTTGAATTCTGCCATAACGCGGACGTGCTTATCCATGACGCGCAATTCACCGATGACGAAATACCCAAAAAACTCGGCTGGGGCCATTCTTCAACAGGCCAGGCTATACGGCTGGCGACTGAGGCAAAGGTCAAGGCATTATACATGACGCACCACGACCCCGAACATACGGATGCTTTTATTGACAAAATGTACGACGGGCATCTGCAGGAGCTCAAACAACAGGGCAATCCCCTGAAACTATTTATGGCCAAAGACGGCCTGGAAATACAGCTATGATCTACGCTGTCGCCATATACGGAAGCCCGAGAAGGGGAGGCAATTCCGACCTGCTTCTTGATTCCTTTGTAAAAGGCCTGGAAAAGGCAAATGCCAAAGTGGACAGGATTTACGCCTCCGAGGCCAACGTGGCTCCCTGCGACAGCAAAAGGGAATGCGAATCAAGCGGCCTGTGCTGTATAAAAGACGACATGCAGAAGATTTACAAACAATTCCTCGAAGCAGACCTTATAGTATTATCAACCCCGATATATTTTTACGCGATGACCGCTCAGGCCAAAACGGTAATAGACCGGTGCCAGAGCGTATGGTCGCAGAAATACCTGCTGAAAAAAGAAACACGATTGAACAAGGCAAAGGAAAAATGGGGATTCCTGCTGTGCACTGCCGGCGCTAAAGGCGGGCAGAAATTATTTGACGGCGCCATACTTACGATGAAGTTCTTCCTGGACGCGTACGGCGCGGTTTATAAAGGCGAAATCGGCGTAAGAGGCGTAGATAAAAAAGGCGAAATAGCGGATAAGTTCCCGGAAGCAATCCAACAGGCATACGAAAAGGGGATTGAATTGGTTGAAGGCATGGAAAACCTGTAACTCATCTCTTTATTATATAACAACATACTCATTTAGCCACGAATGCGCGAAGACACGAAGATTCCCGTGAAAAACGCTGAATGCCAATCTTTGCATTAGAACCGTTCTTCGTGCACTTCGTATGCTTCTCCCTTTTCCTTAATATAATACTTATGTAAGGGATCCGTTAGGGAGTGGTTAATAAAGTTCTGCGTAAAATACGCAGAAGTTGAGAATTTAGACTCTAAACCACAAAACGCCTGTCTTACTTATCAAAATAAACGGCCATTTTTCTTGACAATGGCATTCTTATCAAAGGAAGTCTCTATAACGAAACTGCTTATCAAGAAAAACTTGACTTTTCGTTGATAATAATGTATAATACGGCCACTATGGATATAGAAAAATTCATAAACAGTACATCTGGCAAACTTGTTAAAACACCTGCAGATTATTGGACTTTCGTCCCTAATCCACTGCCACCAAATGGGTTGGACAGATTTTCATCAGATCTGGTTGAAATCCTATCCGAAGCTGATAGGAATATTGGTGCTTTGCGGTCATTAAGCAAACTCATACCTAACCCTAATTTATTAGTTACTCCGTATATAAGGAAAGAGGCCGTCCAGAGTTCAAGGATAGAGGGCACAAGGGCCTCTCTTTCTGATATTTATTACGATGAAATTTCAAAAAGCAAACCGCAAAATACGGATATCCTTGAAGTCTTAAACTACGTTAAAGCCATGGATTACGGGCTTTCCAGGCTAAAGGAATTGCCGCTCAGCCTGCGCTTGGTGCGTGAAATACACTTAAAACTTATGGAAGGGGTCAGGGGAGAAATAATGCATCCCGGAGAATTCCGCTCCAGCCAGAACTGGATAGGCCGGCCCGGAAGCTCTCTCGCTGATGCCACATACATTCCTCCTGCTGTCATGGAAATGAATGAATCTCTCGGGCAATGGGAGAAGTTTATCCATGCAAACGACAAAATACCGCCGCTTATAAAATGCGCCTTGATGCATTATCAATTTGAAGCGATACATCCGTTTCTGGACGGCAATGGCAGGATAGGACGGTTGATGATAACCTTCTATCTTTGCGAAAAGGGCTTACTTGAATTTCCGATTTTATATATCAGTTCTTATTTTGAAAAACACAGGAATGAATACTACGACCTGCTTCTCGGCGTCAGCCGGGATGGGAACTGGGATGCGTGGCTGAAATATTTTATCCGCGGAGTTGCCGAGCAAGCCAAAACAGCCGAAGAAACAGGGCATAAAATCTTAAACCTGCAAAAAAAATACAGGCAAAAACTCGAGGAAATATCACTTACTACGCATGCTTTTCATGTATTGGATATGCTGTTCCTAAATCCGTACGTCAGCCTGCCGGGCATAAGCGAGCACTTAAAAATAGCATGGCCTACGGCCAAGGCATCGGTTGAACGCCTGATGCAACTTGGGATTCTTGAAGAGATTTCCAACCGCAAACGCAACCGTATATACTGCGCTAAAGAGCTCTTAAATATGCTTACGACGGAGTAGATGAAAAAAGTTTTATAAGGAGTCAATTCTTATGCCATCCTTCATATCTTCGCTTGTACTAAGTCCATACTAAGACCGAGACGAAGTACGCCCTCGCGGCAACAATCTCTCTACACTACCTTGAACCTCTTGCTGAACCGTTCAATCTTTTCAAACGCCTTTGTGAGTATTTCCTCCCTCGGCAGGATGACTATCCTGAAGTGATTAGAGCCGGGCTTCTGGCCGAAGCCGTTGCCGGGGACCACAACCACGCCGGTTTCCATTATTAATTCCTTGACAAATTTTCCGTCATCCACGTCAAAATGCAATTGCGGAAACGCGTAAAAAGCGCCTTCGGGCTTTACGCAGGAAATGCCTTTGATGCCATTCAACATTTTCACGGAAAGATCGCGGCGCTTTTCAAGGACCCTATTAAATTCAATAAGATGGCTCTGGTCGCCTTCCAGGGCCGGCTTTATGGCGTACTGCGCGGGATGATTCGCGCACAGGCGCGCGCGAGTAAGTTTCCTCACCGCCTGATAGTAATCATGCATGACCTCATCGCGGCCGCTTATAATTCCCCAGCCGATGCGCCAGCCCGGGGCTATGTAGGATTTGGATATGCCGTTGAACGTTATAACCGAGGCTTCTTTAGTCAACGAGGCTATTGACGTATATTTCTTCCCGTCAAAAAGCAATTTATCGTAGATCTCGTCGCTGAGTATTATCAGGTTATGCTCCAAAGCGAGTTCCACGATGCGCTTGAGCGTATCAATTGAATACAACGAACCCGTGGGATTATTGGGATTAATCAGCAATATCGCGCGCGTCTTGCTGTTTATTTTCTTTTCAATGTCTTTGACATCCGGCTGCCAGTCGTTTTCTTCGTCAAGGAAATAAGGATTAAGAGGGCTCTGAAGTTTTGCGAGCACTGCCGGATAAAGCGGATAGCAGGGATACGGAATAAGTATATTTTCGCCTTCGTTAACAAGCGCTGTAAGGCAGAGTTCAATGGCCTCACTGCCGCCTGTCGTAACAAAGACGTCCAATATATTGCTTATTCCCTTGCCGTGGGCTTCTTTTTTAATTGCGTCAATCGCCTCATCAATGCCCGGGGAAGGGCAGTAGCCGTTACGGTTATCCAACATAGCCTTGTGAACGGCATCTACGAGATGTTTTGGCGGATGGAAATCATAGGGAATAGGGTCGCCTATGTTAAGATTCAGCAATTCCAACCCTTTTTTCTTTGCCTCCTGCGCGAGCAATACTATGTCGCGCACCGCGTAACGGACTTCCTTGGTACGCTCGGCGGGTTTAATCATTGCGGGTTTCATAGAATTCACTCCTCTCAATTAAGATTGCAACAACCAATGTATTTCGTTGTAAGGCGTCAGTTAAGGATGGTTTTCAAGTCCCTCCGAGTTATTTTGCAAGGACAGGCCATTGGCCTATCCCTACCGTAATCATTGGACATTTTGACATCCGTGATATTTTCTTAAACATCCTTCACTGACGCCTTACAATTAGCCTTATTATAACATTGGAATAAATTGAGTCAACTTTTTGACAACTGATTCAGCGGAACGACATGCCACGAAGTAGCGAGTAGTGAGTACCGAGGGACGGTGGACGGTGACGAGTAGCGACCCTTCGACAAGCTTGAGTTGTAAGATACTAAGACGAAACGACGACGATTTTTTACCACGGAACACACGAAACACACGGAAGACGACGACTTGACGATTGAAGCTCCCTGCTGCAAGTCTTCGGCAAGCTCAGCCGAGCCGCAGCAGGAAATCTTCGCTCCGTCGCTGAAGCTCTGCCCATCCTCCGCAGTCCCGATAAATCGGGACGGAGGATGTAAAGCATAAGCGACTCGTCCACGGAATACGATTATTGTATTCCGCCTGCTTACCCTGTAGCCCTTCGCTGCGGCTCACTTCGCTTTGCTCAGTACTGTGGCAGGGTAAACTCGCTACAAGGAATTCGCCCTTCGTTTTACTTCCTTCGCTCCGCTTACTTCGCTCTGCTCAGCACTGCGGCAGGATTGCGACAGGACTGCGACAGGCAGAAACGATTAAAAACTATTGACTGTTACAAAGAAAAATGTTATATGTTTTAACTATGCACATTTATATTATATGTTTAGCGATTATCATTATATTAGGGGCAGGATACGTACTTTACGGCAAATTCCTGACGAAGAGATTCAACCTGGACGATTCGCGTCCCACGCCTGCCTGCACCATGACTGACGGCGTTGACTACGTACCGGCGCGGAAGAGCCTGCTTCTCGGCCAGCATTTTTCCGCGATAGCCGCGGCCGGACCTATTGTAGGCCCCATACTTGCCGGCAAGATGTTCGGTTGGGCGCCCGCGCTGATATGGATATTGATAGGTTCAATATTCATAGGCGGCGTGCATGATTTTTCATCCCTCATCGCATCCGTAAGGCACAAGGCCAAATCCATCGGCGAGGTGGTAAAGGAACATCTCCCGCGAAGGGTTTACCTGCTTTTCCTGCTTTTTATCTGGCTTACGATTATTTATGTAATTATTGCGTTTACGGATATAACCTCGCAGACATTCAAGACTGTTTTGGACCCGAAATACGGCGGGGCGGGCGCCGGCCCAGGCGTAGCCATATCATCCATAATCTACCTGGCGCTCGGCATAATAATGGGCCTATGCCTTTACAAAACAAAATTGCCCCTGTGGGCGGCAACCGCAATTTTCCTTCCGCTTGTATTTCTTTCAATCTGGATAGGGCCGAGAATGCCCGAAGGCATCCTGCAATCCTTTTCAGGAATCTCGGTCAAACAATGGGACGTAATTCTTCTTGTATACTGCTTTATCGCATCCGTAATACCCGCGTGGCTCCTGCTACAGCCGAGGGGTTATCTCGGCGGGCTGTTCCTTTACCTTGTGATAGCCATCAGCCTTATAGGCGTATTTTTCGGCGGATACATCGTAAGTTACCCGGCGTTTAAGTTAACAGGCCTTTCAAATATCTTCACGGACGCCAAACCGTTATTCCCGATACTTTTCATCACCGTTGCCTGCGGGGCATGTTCGGGATTCCACGCCATCGTAAGTTCCGGCACGACTTCAAAACAAATCTGCAAGGAATCCGACACCCGCGTAATCGGCTATGGCGGCATGCTTCTTGAAGCGCTCGTAGCGTTTCTCGCGCTTAGTACGGTTATGATACTGGACGCGAAAAACCCGTCGCTTGACAAAGAGCCGAACATCATTTATGCTACCGGCATAGCCAACTTCCTCGGGCTTCTGGGCATAAATGAAACACACGCAATGGGATTCGCGTTACTTGCATTTTCAACGTTTGTTTACGACACGCTTGACGTATGCACGCGGCTTGGGAGGATGATTTTGCAGGAACTCGCCGGCTGGCAGGGAAAATATTCCCATTACGCGGCCACATTTATAACATTGCTCATACCGTTGGCATTTCTACTGACAACCAGGGAAAAATCATATCTCGTCGCCTGGCCAGTATTCGGCACGAGCAACCAATTACTCGCAAGCCTGACATTGCTTATGATATCCGTCTGGCTGATGCAAACCGGAAGAAGCGCCCTTTACGCCATAATACCCATGATATTCATGATGCTGACAACGCTATGGTCGCTTATCCTGCTGATTAAGCCGCTGACAGACGTAGTTAACGGAAAAATATCCCCTGAGAAAATAACCGATGCAACCATCACAGGCGTTGCCGCCGTAGTATTATTCACACTGGCCGTGTGGCTGATAGGGGAGACATTAAACGTGCTTCTGTTCAGGCGAAAAATGAAGAATGCAAAATGAAGAATGAAGGACTGGTGGGATTTAATGACTGGTTGATTTGGTGATTTAATGATTGACATACGAGTGCGCAATCGTAAAATCATTAAATCAATTTAACGCATCTTGTCATGCCGTCTTTAACCCCGAGGCACCCGTTGCAGGAGATGCAATCCGCCTTGTTTTTCATAGCAAGCTTGAATTTATTAATCAAATCCGGTTCCCTTATCAGAGGCCTGCAGAGCGAGACCATGGACATGCCGGCGTAAAATGCCTCTTCCATAGCCTGAAGGCTCCTGAAACCGCCCACCGCGATTACCGGCACGGACGGACCGACCGTGGTTTTTATCCTTTTCGCATTATCAAGAAAATAAGCTTCTTTCTTCGTGGTCCTTATATTCATCCTGCACGTGCCTTTGATTGAAGGGGTCTCCCACGTGCCGCCGCTCACTTCTATAAAATCAACGCCTTCCCTCGCAAGGCATTTCGCCATGTAGCACGCGTCAAGTATATCCATGCCGCCATCCATGCCGTCATCGCCGTTCAACTTAACACCTGCGATAAAATCATCACCGGTTCTTTCACGCACTGCTCTGAATATCTCAATTAGAAATCTCGCGCGGTTTTCAAGGGAATCGCCCCACTGGTCGGTGCGTACATTAGAGCGGGGTGACATAAAAGCGCTGATAAGATATCCGTGTGCCGCATGTATCTGAACGCCGTCAAATCCGGCAAGTTTTGCCCTCATGGCCGCATCGGCGAAATTTTCAATGGTCCGCAGGATTTCACGTTCCGTCATCTCCTTTGGAATAACGCCGGTCAGATTATCCTTAACCGCCGAAGGCGCGACAGGGGACGGCGCCGCATCCGCCTGCACCTGCCTGCCGCCGTGTACAAGTTGGACTAATACCCTGCAGTCCTCGCCCTGGGAATGCACCGCGCCGGCAAGTTTTTCCCATTGCGGTATGAATTTATCGTCGCTTATAAGCGGCTGAGTAATCCCGCACCTGCCGGAAATGTGAACCGCGGCATAGCCGGTTATGATAAGCCCCGTGCCGCCGCGCGCGAGGGCGCCGTACATTTCGTAAACATCTTTTGAAAAAAAACCCTTTTCGTCCGCACAGCGCTCGGCAGTAGCAGAACGCGCAAAACGGTTCTTCAGCACAAGATTCCCGACGTTGAATTTATCAAACAATGTAACCATAAGCAGGAATAATAAAAATATTACCGTAAAACGCAATCCGTTCCTTTTGCCATCCCGGTAATATTATACGGAATGAAACTTAAAATCAAGTAAAAATTTAAGTAGAAATTTTTTTGACTTTTTCCGATAATATTGTTAGTTTGCTTATATGACAAAAAACATACTACTATTAATTCTGACATTAATTGCGGCAACAGTTGCTTTGACCGGTTGCGGCGGCAAACCGCCGTTGACCCCGCTTGAAACTTTTGATGCTTATAATAAGGCATGGAAAGACCGCGCTTTTGAGCGCATGTGGGAATTGATAGGGCATGACTACAAAGACGAATACGAACAGCGAATCGCGCGCATGAAAGAAACCCTGCATGGCGGCCGGAAGACAAAGTTTCCCGTGCCTGTAAAAGCCGAACAGCTCCAGGGCATGTCGGGCAAGGATTTCTATATATACATGAAACAGCTTGCCGCCAAGACCCCTGAAGAAACCGACGAATACGTCCTGACAGTGGAAGATTACAGCGGTTATACCCATTATAACGACGAAAAAATAAAAGACGAGGAACTTACAAACATCGCGACGCTGTATTTCAAGACACCCGAGGGAGTATTAGTATCCGTAACGCTTATACGCGAAGACGATAACGTATGGCGCATACAGAAATTCCCCGAATGAAAACCGCAACATCCATTGACAAAGGATTTATAACAGCATGAAAACCAGGCTCACCGCAACTTTTATACTTTTCGCACTTCTTATTTGCGCCGCATTCATCATCTTTGAAAACAGGCCGTCAAAAAAAACAGACCAATTCGTTTCCGAGTGGACCCGGAATTATCCGCCTGCCGCTCCGCTTGAAAAAAATACGGGCATTAAACAGGACGGGGATATAGCGGAAAAAATACTTATTGAAGCCAGAACAGCCGTGCAAAATAAAGTGCGCTATACGCCGGGATATGTAAAAATCGCATTCCCCATGGGCGACCTGCCGCAGGACCAGGGCGTGTGCACGGATCTTATAATAAGGTCTCTGCGCAAGGCCGGATACGACCTCCAATTGCTTATTAACCAGGATATGACCGCGAATTTTACAAAATACCCCAACCTCTGGTCACTCAATGAACCCGACCCCAATATTGACCACAGGCGCATACCCAACCAGATAGCTTTCCTGAAAAAATACAGCACGACACTGCCTGTTGAGCTTGAAAACAACCCGGATTCCTGGCAACCCGCGGATATCGTATATTGGAAATTGCCGAGCGGTTCGCTCCATTCAGGGATTGTATCCGATGTTAAAAACAGCAAGGGTATTCCTAAGGCCATTCATATACTTGATGTCGCCGCTGAAGAAGACGTGCTGGCAGAGTGGCAGATAATAGCGCATTTCAGGTTCCCGAAACCCCTGCAAAAACCGCAAATACACCCGAGTCCGTCAATTCAACCGCCGGTAATACCGGTTTCAAATTCCTACGCCATAGATAAAAACGCCAAGGAAAACGTATCGGAAAGGCCCTCGCACTAAAGAATCTGGAGTCCTTACTGATTTAATGATCCGGTGCCTGGATGGCTTGATGATTTAACGATTCCGCGTCCGACGTCAATCATTATTCATTTTTCCTCCTCATAACTAAAAAGGGAGTATGAAGCAGGGAGAAGGCAGGCCGGACGTCCGTGGCCCGCCATGTACCAGTACCGGCACATGGCCAGTTCGCACGGGAACTGGGAAACGGGAGCCTGATATCATTTCTTTTCACTGTCATTGAACTGTTTATTTACAAAATCAAGCAGGTCCGCGGTTTTCAGTATATCTATGATATATATTTCAAAATACGCAGGGGAGAATTGCATGCCGAATTCCACGGCATTTTTTATATTGCCTAGCGTCAAACCCGGTTTAGGCGAAGACTCATAACCGACAACGCCCTGGCGCAGGCCTATAACCAATTTACCGCTGTTTTTAGCCAATAACGAAAATTCGGGTTGCGGCCTGAAATGCTCATACATCTTGGAATCCTGCAGGTTGGCTGACTGTAAAGCCAATCTGCCGTTAAGCCGTTCGGCGCCGAGATTGACTATATCTTCAAGTATATTATTGTCATCTCCTATGACAGGCGTATCAAGCGTAAGGCAAAGCACTATGTCCGGAAATGCTTTAAGATACGAATCAAACGTCTTTTCCCATGCCTTTATGAGTTTTTCCCTTGAATAATCGGATTTTTTCCAGTTAGGCAGGTCGTCCTTGCCTGCCGGCAGGGACATCCGCGAGGTAAACGCCGTAGGCCCGGTCATATGCGCCATGACGACCTCTTCGCGGTTGGAACAATGCCTTCCGAGTTCATTCAAGAACTTTTCCCATTCGGTCTGGTAGATCTCGTCCCACGGCAGAGGCATTGATACCATCTGGTCTTTTGTAGATTCGTCATACTTATAAACGTTCTTGAATTGGAACAGCTTAACGCCCTTATCCAGCACCCATTTGGGCGTGTAACAGCCCGCAAGTATTTCCAATGCGACTTCCTTCCTGAACCGTTTGCAGTGCTCAAGGGACATGTCAAACCGTTTCCAGTCAAATTTATTTTCAGCAGGATTAAGCTGGTCCCATTGCAGACTCAGCGTGATGCCTTTGATTTTAGGATTGGCCACTATCTGCGGAGGCATTTCCTGGCCGGGCTTGACTATCGCGAAAACGCCCCTCGTGGGGCCACGCTTGACGGCCGGCAGTTCCACAGCAGGATTTTTATCCGCTTTTTTATGGGTATCGTCAACTTTGCCCGGTTCTGCAATGGGCGCCGCATCCTTGTGAGGCTTATCCACAAAACCGCCGCCTATGTAAATATACGCCAACGCGCTAATGCCAAGCATTGCTGATACGCACGCAGCCGGAACGATTATTTTACGCAACATATAAAAACTCCTTATTATTTTAGCCGCAGTATTATTGTATTATAGAACGAAAAAGTCAAGGCAAATAGTCTAACGGTTGTATCGCCTCAGTCAAGGTGGCGTTTTAACTTAGTTGTTATAATGGAAAAAATATAAAACGTATAATAGCCCAGCCATTTATGGCTGGGTTTGTATGTCAAAAGCCTGATACTTACGCCATTCATGGCGTTATATTAAGGGCATGAATGCCCTCCATATTTCTCAGCTTTCAATAACCCAGCCATAAATGGCTGGGCTACTAACGTCTTTTAATGCCACCTTGACTGAGGCCCTACTAACGGTTGTAAGGCCTCAGTCGAGGTTACGCTTAACACACACCTGCCTCGCCGAAGCGGCTTCCTCCTTCGCTATGGTTTCGGAGGACAAGCTGCGCAGGCAGGCTTTGACACGCAGGTGCGCGAAGGCGGGCTCTTAATAGAGG
This sequence comes from Planctomycetota bacterium, assembly GCA_016220095.1. Lineage (GTDB taxonomy): Bacteria > Planctomycetota > MHYJ01 > JACQXL01 > JACRIJ01 > JACRIJ01. The sequence continues at coordinate 24,314 of JACRIJ010000128.1, forward strand.
GGAAATTCGTATATATCCCCTCTAAAAAGAGGGGAACCAGGGGGTGTGTTGTCCGTGTTCAGCGTTATCGAAAAGCCAGCATAGACCCACCTCAACTTAAAAGTCTCGTCAAGTCCCTGTTGCGGTTCGCCATCATTCACTGGCCGGGTACTGTTTAATTGACAAAATCAAATATAAAGATATAATCTGACTTCATGAAAAAACTCAAGGCAATGCTTATAATTATTCCTTTTTTGGCTATTGTTGTATTTGCAGTGTCTTTGTACATGCACAAGCCGGCGCCGGATAAGTTCAGCGAATTCGTCAACGCTGAACGGCTCTCTATTTCCGCTATTAATAATACACTGTACTCCGTAAACGGCAAAAACATAGTTGACAGTGATTTTTACCGGCTTATTGATATCATAATACAAAAACATAAGGCCAAGACCGTTCCAGACCTGAAGGATTTTCCCGATATTATACTCAAGCCGCAAATTGAATTCGTTATAAAAAGCAATTGCAAATTTCATAATTTCCAGAAACTCATAGAGATGCTCACGCAACGGCTTTTTGCCAATATCAGCGTAACCGTGGAATTTGCCGATAACAGCCGCAAATCGTATGATATACCGATTCCTCTGCCTTCGGAAATCACAGGCAAACCCGAAAAAGCGTCATACCTTTGCCGGGACGGATTATCCGAGATTGATTCCAATTCCTGCCTCCTCATTCTAAAGGAAGACATCAATAACGCGCTTCATGCGAATTACGGAATTTATTCGGAACTCCTTAAGGCCCAGAAACAGGGATTTAACGAAAAAACCGGAGAACAGCAACAGGTTGAAATCCCTTTTATAAACAGCGCCGTTATACAAAAGGACAGCCTGGACCGGTATATTGACACACTCCGCAAAAACCCTGATTGCACGCGTATCGTTGTCTGGTACATGCCGCTTGCCGATACGGAAATGGCAGCAATAGCAAAAGTATTTGACGCGCTTCTATCACACGGCATAGATTACTACGAACTTGTACTTACGGAACAGGTACACTAACGAAGGAGGTCGCAGGCTCTCAAACCCAGGGTCTCGGATCTCGGCTCGCGTTTAAACGGACCACGGGAAACGGGTCACGGATTCCAAGTCTTGCGTCAGGAGTCCCCGTCGTTTCATCAACAACAAGCAACGAACCTCGGATGCAATCCGCGGATGCCACTGGTCACTTCACTATATATTCCGGCAGTAATCTTACGGCTATCGCCCTCACTTGTTCCTCTGTAAGCTTATGCAACTGCTGGGAAATGTTTCTCTTACAGTCTATTTCAGGATACTTTTGCGGGTTCCTGCAAATTTCCATTGCCATGCCTTCCAGTATGCTCACGGCAATCTTGTAATAAACGGAATTCTCCGGCTCCTCGCCTCCCCAAGTGGCATAGATTTTCTGAATCAAATCATGCTTTACCGGCCTCAAACGCAAAATATTTTCATACAACATCCAGTGAGCAGGTTTCATATACAATATGCCGGTTGTTTCGGCGGCGGATTCAAAACGGCTCCTTATTTGCGCGGGCGAAAACATCTGTTCAATACCCAGGAGCAGATTATTCATCAGGTTTTCGGAAAAAGGCGTAAAAAATTTCGTATCGTGTATATGCCCGAGTTCGTGCCTCTTTACGGCCTCTACATTCAACATGAACACAATATTCCATAAATCGGAATTATCCGCATCAATTCCCGCGTCCTCAAACGCCTTCAACGCCAGCGCGCGCGCGGCATATTCGGAATAAAACGGCTCCACAACAGCGTCTTCGTCCGCGGCATTTCGGACTTCTTCAGGCACATTCCTGCCTAAAAGTTCTTTCAGATACTTCATGGACTTTGCCGAAGGCCTCAATGTCTCGGCATTAACGTAAAAACCGGATGAAGTCAGAAACGTAAACCCCGCAATCTGGGGATATCCGGCCACGTATTCGGACATGGTATCAATTATATTATAATCGCCCGCAAGGTAATCCACGCGATGAGTCTTATTAAGTATTTTTCTATCGGAATTCTCCCAAAACAATACCGGCATAACGCTGACATCAAGCAGTCCCAAATAACTCGTAATGGAAACGAATTCGCCGTATTCCATAAAATACGCGCACAAAGGGCTTTCAGCGTTATTAAACGAATTTATCTCCCCAACGTAAGGCGTATTTGACATGACAGCCGCAACGCCTTCTTTCAACTCCGATATTGCCGGATCTATTGCTTTTACAAGGCTCAAAAATTCGTATATGCCGGTTTCTTTCCCGTTAAAATAATAATCGTCATAAATACGGCAGGTTTCTTTTTTCAGCCTTTCAAGGAATCCGAGGTGCTGAATCGTAACAACCCTCAGGTTTTCCGCGAATTCCGCCTGTCCATCGGCCTGCATGGAACAAACGTAATCGCAGATGCCAACCGCCTCTTTAAGCCATCCGGTTTTTTTGCAGACCAGCGCGAGGTTCTGAAGGAGCGCGGCATTGTTTTTATCGGCCTCGCATATTATGATAAGGTTTATAAGCTCTTCGTACCGCGGCGCGAAAGAACTTTTCTCATCCAAAATCATCACGCGCGGCGCGATTTTCAACCAGGCATCCAGCGCCTTTTGAAATTCTCTCTTTTCCATAAAAAACGCTCGCGCCTTAATCACCGCGTTGGTATTGTATGGATTCAATCCGAGGGCCGAATCGTATTCCCGTTCCGCCAATTCGTCATTGCCGAGTTCATGCGCGAAAAAAGCGAGGTAGGAATGGAAAATTGCGATTTCGGGAAATGCCTTAGCCGCAATATCCGCGAGTTCGTAGCCTTCATTCAAATGCAAGGCGGATTCGTAGTACTGCAGAGCGCGCAAAAACGCGAGCGTGAATACATCCCTGTCCCTGTTGCTGAACATGGAAACGCCGGAACCCGCGAGAATCCCGAATATCTCCGCGCTCTCCGCATATTTATTTTTCGCCAGCAAAGAAGACGCCTTTATGAAAAGCGCGCCGCTGTCGGAAGGGTACATGCCGAGAACGGTTTCAGCCTCATTCAGCGCAAAATCCCATTGCTTCAAAAGGCAGTAAGACATGGCGAGGCCGGTCCTGGCCCGGGCTGAATTGGGGTCAATTTGAAGCGCCTGGTGGTACAATACTGAAGCTTCGCTGAATTTTTCATCCGCGGTCCGTTCAACGGCCGAGCTCATAAGAGAATCAAAATCCTTTAACGCCGCAGGCTGAGTGGCGCAGGAAATCATTGCGGCAGAAAAAATCAGCAGGCCATATTTCAGATTATTTATTTTGCATTTTATATTGGAGTTCATATAGTTTTGTATAAATACCGTTTTGGGCGAGCAATTCCTGATGGGTTCCTTCTTCGACCATGCGGCCCTTATGGATAACGATGATTCTATCGGCTTTTTTTATGGTAGACAGCCTATGGGCTATTATAATTGAGGTGCGTCCTTTTATCAGTTTTTCCATTGCCTGCTGTATAAGCTGTTCGGTCTCCGTATCTATGCTGGAAGTAGCTTCATCAAGAATAAGCAGTTTCGGATCAATCGCGAGCGCCCTGGCAAATGAAAGCAGTTGTTTCTCGCCTACTGAAAAAGTCGCTCCGCGCTCCTTAACCTCGCTCTTAAAACCGCCGGGCAGGCGGCTGATGAATTCGGAGGCATTTACATATTCAATCACGGATTCCATGGTCTCATCGGTTATGGCGCTATTGCCGAGTTTTATATTTTCCGACACTGTACCGGTAAACAGATGCACGTCCTGCAATATCAATCCCACTTTTGAGCGCAGGGAGGAAATATCAATGTCCTTTATCGGAATGTCGTCAATAAGAATTTCGCCTTCCTGTATATCATAGAAACGCAGGAGGAGATTGGTTATCGTGGTCTTGCCTGACCCCGTCAATCCCACTATAGCCACGCTTTCCCCGGGAGAAACGTGAAAAGAGACATCCTTAAGCACGTAATTGTCTTTTTCATAGGAAAAATTCACATTACGAAATTTTATATCTCCGCGGAGAATGTCCACAATCCTGCCTTGCGCGGAACCGGAAATATCAGATGGGGTATCCATGAGCTTGAACAGCCGTTCCGAAGACGCCATGGCGGACTGAAGTATATTGTATTTTTCGCCCAAATCCCTGATAGGCTGGAAGAATTTCTGAAGATAACTCCAAAACAGGTAAAACACAGGGAAAGTAAGCGCGCCTGCCATTATACTGCCGGCACCCTGCCAGATGAGAAGGGCGGTTGAGATGGTAAAAAACAAATTGATTGAAGGAAAAAACAGCGCGAAATAGAAAAGCGATTTTATATTGGTAACCATCATTTCATGATTCAACCGCTCAAAATCATCATAGTTCCTTTTCTCCCTGCGGAAAATCTGGACTATTGCCATACCCACGACATTTTCCTGCAGATATGAATTAAGCGCCGCTATCTGTTTGCGCGAATCCCTGTATGTCTGCCGCGCCTTGGAGCGGAATATCATAGTCACCGCAAATAGCGCGGGAAGTATTGCCAGCGAAATAAGCGCCAGCCGCCAGTCCGTTATGAACATCATTACGCAGATGCTCAGCATCAGGAATATATCCACGAAAAAAGCTATCAATCCTGACGCAAAAAGTTCTGCGAGATTTTCCACATCCGAAGTCATCCTTGTCACAAGCCGGCCGACGGGATTCCTGTCGTAAAACGACATGGAAAGCCCCTGCAGATGCGAATACAGCTGATTCCTGATATCGTTAATCACCTTCTGCCCGACATAGTTCGTTATATACAACTGCCAATACCCCAGAATGCCCTTCAGCGCCTGCATCAAAAAATATATGGCGGTGAATTTTATCAAAAAGGACACCTTTTCATTTTCCGCAAGTTTTCCGTCGGTTATATATTCAAGGGCTTTTGCCACAAGATTAAGCCCGAGCAGGCTTATGCCGGTCGTCGTAATTATCAGAAATATGATTATTACGACATAAAGCCGGTACGGCTTCAGGTAGCTGAAGAAACGTTTCATCAATTTTGCATCGTAGGCCTTGCCTACAAGTTCATCGCTATGATTCATATCAACTGCTGTTCCAATTGCTGTTGCGCGAACATCTGCGCATACATCCCGCCAAGAGAAAGCAGGTACTGATGCGGGCCTTTTTCCACGATCCGCCCGTTATCCAGCACGAGTATTTCATCGGCGTCTTTTATGGTGGAAATCCTGTGGGCTATCATAATGCACGTCCTGCCTTTCATGAATTCCCTTAATCCATTCAGTATCTCCTCTTCGGTATGGGTATCAACGCTTGACAATGCGTCGTCAAGCACGAGTATCCTCGGATTTTTCATTATCGCGCGCGCAATCGCAATTCTCTGCCTCTGGCCGCCCGAAAGGGTAATTCCTCTTTCGCCGACGACCTGTCCGTATTTTTCAGGAAATGCCTCTATATCAACGCTTATGCGGGAAATCCGCGCGGCAAAGCGCATTTCTTCATCCGACGCGTCCGGCCTGCCGAAAATCAGGTTATTCCTTATAGTATCCGAAAAAAGGAACGATTCCTGCGGCACTACCCCGAGGCAATCCCGCAGGGCGCCGGGATTGATTTTATTTATATCAATGCCGTCTATTAGAATTGAATTATCCGGGGCCTTCACGAGGCGCGAAAGCAGATTCATCAGGGTGGTCTTTCCGGAACCCGTAGTGCCTATTATGGCCAGCGTCCTGCCGTGCGGCACTGCAAACGAAATATTTTGAAGTTTGAAAGACGATTGTCCGGAGGAATACTCAAAATCAAGGCCATTGAATTCAATATCGCCTTTTAAGACAGGGCACTGCGTGGCGGCGTCTCCGGAAGATTCGGGTATTTCAGGCGCGGCTTCAAGCAATTCGCATATCCTTTCCATCGCCGTATTCGCGCGCTGAAAAAGGCTTGTAGTCCATCCGAGCGCCACCATAGGCCAGAGCATGGCGAAGTAAAACATGTTAAACGCTATGAAATCGCCTTTTGAAAGACTGCCCGATATAACGTCCCTGCCGCCAAACCATAAAATGACGCCGATTCCGATTTCAGTAACAAGTGCCAGCACGGTAAACCCGATGCCCGTGACTTTTACGAGTTCCATATTGCAGTTAAGATAATCAAGATTGAGTTTTTTCATGTGTTCAATCTCGCTGTTCTCCTGCGTAAATGCCTTGATGACCTTGGCGCCGGAAAAATTTTCCTGCGCCCTTGAACTTATGGCAGCCAGCTGTATCTGCGTTTTCATGGAATATTCATGCATTAAAGCCGCGAGTTTCCGCACGATGAAAATAATTATGATGAGCGGCGCAAGCGAAATTATGGCGAGCCGGGTATTGACGTACGACATCCCTCCGATTGATATTACAAAAGCGACAAATGAATTGATGATGAAAGTCACTCCGAAACCGATAGCCATCCTTACGGATTCTATGTCACCGGTCAGCCGCGACATGATGTCTCCGGTGCGGTATTTGACAAAAAATGAAGGCGACTGTTTCTGGATGTTCGCGAACGTATCATTGCGCAGGGCGGTCTCCACTCTTCGCGAGGCGCCCATAATGAGCAGTCTGGATAATATCTGCATAAGCCCCGATACTACGGCAATAAGGATAATAACTGCCACCATGACATACAGCGCCGGCATGGTCATTGATCCCCTGTCAATGTCGTCAAAAATCCGCTTCGTCAGGATAGGCACCAGCGCTGTTAGCACGTTAGCGGCTATTATGGCAACTATGCCGAGAATCATTTTGCCCTTGTAGGGCGCGACATATTTGTTGATTTTGTAAAAATGTTTCATTGAAATGCCGTTAACCGTCCTGATTATTCATCCCAAACCATAATCGCTTTTATGCAGGTTATGTAATAATCCCTGCCTTCCGCCGGCAGAAGTTTCAAATGCAGGCCTAATCCGCCGAATTCACCAACCGAATCAGCGGTCTTCCGCACTTGCATAATGGCGTCATATTCAATTTCCTTAAGCCTCTTCTCAAACAGGCCCGTAACACGGTCATCAAATTCCTTTTTGGCGCCCGGCGGTTTTTTTTCAGCGGCAAGCCTTTCGCGCTCCTCCTGTTCAATCTCACCGCGCAATTCCTGCCGGTTGATTTTTTCAACCGCTTTCACCGCGGCAAATCCCTCCATGCCGTACATTATTTTCTTATATTGCCTGAAATCAACGAAATACGAAGCGAATCCGTCAAATTCAAGGTCATAACTTACGCGGCCGAAAAACCTGTTATCGTAAATGCTTTTTATGTTTTCCATTTTTATCTGCAATATCTTATTGAGCGCGGGAAAAGACGTGGTTATGAAAAAACAATTATCCGCCACGCAATAGGCGGGGCAGACATATCCGCTGTAAGCGTCATTCAGGACTTTTATCTTCCTGACAAGGTACTGTCCCACGTACTGGTCTTCTCTCGCGGTCATTTCTCCGGTTTTAATTCCGTCAAATATCTCCAGCACCGGAGCGGGATCCGAACATTTTAAAACCAGCGTAAGCGCGGGATAGTATTTGTCTTCGGAATCCGAATATTTCTCAGCCGTAACAAGACACGTAACGTCAGGGTCCAGGGCAAAAATAAGCTTATTCTGCATATCGTGCTCTTCAAGGGCATTCATGTTCTCCATCAGCGTATTATACGCCAGAATGATTTCATTAGGCACTTCAGAGCCGGCTTTCACGCGCCCCGGACCGGCCCAGTACTTGCACAGGTCCCACAGATTAAGCGGCGCTATTTTGGTACTGAACAGAAAACCCGAATTTGCCGGCAAAAGCTTATAGTAATCCGGCGTATATTCCGACGCCGTGAAAAGCTGGTCATATAAAAGCGGATCAGATCCCGAATGATTCTGAAGGGCATATCCCGTTAATTCCGTCTTATCAGCGGCCATATTCAATCCCAGAACAGCCTTCCTGACGTCTGAAAAATCCAGAGGATACGCCAACTCGTGGACAGGTATCGAATGGTAAATTGCATCAATGCCGGCATACGCGCCGGAATCAGCAGGCATCAGCGAGAAATCAAACCACAGGGCTCCGGGCATTTTGAATATATCCCGCGCCTTGCGACCGAATTCGCTGTTATCCGAAGCCATTTCCGCAGTAAAACCGGAAGCGGTCCCGCTGTAAACGCTGACGGCCTCTTTAAGCAGGGACACGTCGTTTGAATACGCGAACGTCCGGCCCATAAAACACAGGTATATCGGATTGGCTTCGTCCTGCCGTATTTCATAAATGGTACTGCCCTGATATTGCGAGACCGCGTACTTTTTCCCCGAAGCAGGCAATGCCACGGAAGTGAGAAGCGGCCTGAGAAAATAGTATTTGAATTTCAAGGCGTCAACGACGAGCATCGACGGCTGTTCGGAACCGGCATGGAACCTGCATGAAATACATACGCTTTCGCCGGTAATGTCAATAATCCGGTCAAATGAAAAAGGGGAATTCCTCAATTGCATATCTTCGCTGATGCCGCCGATAAGTTTTTTCAACAAAGGCATCCTGCTGATTTTTACGGAATCCTGCAATCCGTTAAACCTGACGAAGAACTGCTGTTCAGCCGGCAGAAATGATGACACCTCCCGGGCGGAAGGGGCCGCGAGAAACGCAAACGCCATAACCCACGAATATATCCACGCCGGCGAAAAAACAATTGCCGGCAGGATGCCGGCTATTTTCAGAAAAATGCCTCTGCGGGATTTCACGATAGGATATATGAACAGAAACGGAAAAAATACGCAGGCCGCTATAAAAAGAATCTTACGAAAATTCATTGAAACTCCTCGTTAATCTGCAAATCACACTGACGCCAAATCGCCGGATCCGCAAAAGGCTACTCGGTGGTTATTCGTTTATAACTCGCCAGGTCCACCTGGCATTTTTTTATATCGAGTTTTTCGCCGAAATCAATATTCATATCTTTCGGCTTGAAAGGTATGGAACTGTCCTTGTCAATCTGCATAAGCAGTCCGAACACGTCGTTTCTGGTAACGGCGGTATACTGGAGGGACACCACGGTTTCTTCAAAATTATCCGCTTTTCTCGGATGGCCCTGTTCGTATTTCACCCATCCGGCATACCCGGATTTTTTTGTAATGGAAAGGAGCTTGTCTATTATGTCGCCGACTTCTATTTCGGCCCTCGCGGTAAGTTCAAATGCCTCGGGATTATCCTTGCGCAACCTGTCAATGGCTGTTTTCTTTTCAAGCATCTGCGCGTGGCCGTCCTTCAGCCCGGCGAGATTCGCGTCATGCGCCTTGATTGATTTTGCGAGGTACATGTCATAAATGCCTAACGCCGCGGCTGCCGCGGAAAGGGCAAATATTACGCTGACAAAAAAGTCCATTTTTCTCATATTAGCATTATTTTTACCCGTCATTTTTTATGTTCCTCTTTTTGTTTTAAGGATATTGTATAAGTGAATGCCGCCTTATTATCGGAAGTCATCGTGTAATTGGGCAGGGATGTCTTAAACTTATCTGAAGCGTTCAGCGAATTAGTCAGCGCCTGGATGTCGCCCTGCTGCATCTCGCCGGTCATAATGATTTGTTTCTGGGAATTTGAAACCCTCAGCGTCTTCAGGAGAAGGTATGACACCTTCGCTTTTTCAATCCTGAGAAACAACTCATCGCAGTATTCCATGGCTGAAACCGGCAGGGGATGGTCACCGCCGCCGACAGCCGTCTTGATTCTATCTTCAAATTTTACAAGCTCTGCCAAAGCATCGCTGTCATTTGGCAGGGGACTGCCGGTGGCCTTTGAGAACAGTTTTGCCTGTTCGTCTCTGACATAATCCTCTTTTGTCTTAAGGGCCTTTATTTCGCCGGACAGGCTTATTGTAACAAGACCGAGAAGGGTCAGCGTCAGGCAAAGAAGCACTGCAACGGCTTTTTTGAGCAAGTCAAAACGTTTCTGGTATTTGTATTGCTCCTGGCGCAGGTCCAATCCCGATTTGTCATAATCCAATCCTTTGAGCGCGAGCCCGTAAGGAACTGCCATATCGGGAGGAATATTGAATTCCTGACCGTTGCCATCTAAAAATTCCGCGGGCGGTTCAACCGTTAATTCTTTTACCGGCATGCCGAGCAATTCCTGCATCTGCGCCGTCAACCCCGTATTTTGCGCGCCCGCATCCGCCATGAAAACGCAGGCCGGCCCGGATGCTATATCGGCTGAAAAAACCGTTGATTCCACGTGTTTGCACAACGCGGCCGCGTTTCCGGAAGTTACTTCAAAACGCACAATCCGCACTGCCGCTATAATTCCCTCATTAACCACTATTATTTTCGCGAATTTATTTTCAATAAGCACGAGGACGCAAGAAGGGTTTTCCTTGTATTGCCTCGAAAAGGAAAACGCGTTGAAAAAAGCCGTAATGTCAAGTTCAACATAAACCGGATTGATATCCGCCGTTTCAAGCGTTTCAATATGAGAGGCTACGACATTTTTGGAAATGCCGAAAGTTATAAGCCGGCTGGAAGACTTTTCTTCGGAAATCCTGTAAAAATCTATAACAAGGCCATCAACCGGTATGTTATGGATGAAATTTTCAAATTCAAACTTTATGGCCCTTCGTATCTGGTCGGGATTGGTCAACGGAATTGTCAGCGTTCTTATGATGGCATTTGACGAATCAACAGCCGTAATAACCTGGTCTTTGGATATATTTTCCGACCTGAAAAGCTCGGCAAGCGTGCCTGCAGGCTTTTGCGTAACGGTTTGCACGGGCGTTTCCGCAGGCAGTGGGGCAGTAGACTCCGGTTTTGAAACCTCAGGCTGAGAAACGAAAGGAGTTGTTTTCTGGCGAAAAAACCTCGCCTTGAATTTTCTGGAATTGCCTTCCAGTTCAACTATCCTGGCGTATTCGCCGTCAAATTGTATTCCGGTAGACCTTGGCATAAATAACTATCTTTCACGTAAAAAATAATCAAATCCTGACGTTTTATTTGCGTTTCCTGAGAATGAAGCAAAATACTGCGATTACCGCGTTTGATTCAATCCTTCATTCTCGCAGTATCCTACCCCTAAAACGTCTTAACAGGATATAATATTATAATATAATAGCATTAAATTCAAGTTTTTAGGGTAAAAATGCCGATAATAGCATGAGATATTGTAAAGTTCATTTTGAGAGGGTGGTTTGATTATGGATGTCAATGGATTAAACAACATACAGGGCGCCGGTAAGGTCAACTTTGATAAAGTTGCAAAAATAGACCTTTCCAGGGCGCAAGCCCCGGACGCAAGGAAATCAGGCGTTGATTCGGTTCAGATTTCAGATGTCGCAAAATATCTGAATGCTGTAGCCAAAATGCCCGACCTGCGCAACGACAAGGTAAAGGAACTCAAGGCTCAGATCGAATCCGGCCAGTATGAATCAATGGACAGGCTCAAGTCTGCCGTATCTAAGTTCCTTGAAGAACACAAAAACGGGTAATAATCACAAGCGCACACTCTAAGGAATTGAACCTGCCCCCCACGTTTAACCCCGCAACCCTTCAACTCCTTACCCCCAATGCTTCTTTTAAATTTCTCCTGCGTATTTCATAAAAATCTTAAATCTGAAATCTTAATTCGTCTACTTCTTCCCCTTCTCATCCTTCTTGTCATTACTGCCGGAATTGCCTGATGAACTGCCTTGCCCATTATTAGCCGCGTTGTTTCCGTTATCGTTCCCGTTATTTCCATTATTTCCGCCGGAATTACCGTTGTCATTGTTATCCGCGCCATTTCCATTCCCGTTGCTATTCCCGTTATTGCCGTTGCCATTGTCAGCACTGCTATTACCATTTGCATTGTCGTTACTATTATCGTTTCCGTTACTATTCCCATTGTTTGCATTGCCATTGTTTGCATTCCCATTGTTTGCATTTCCGTTGTTTGAGTTTTCATCGTTATCTATGCCGTCGTTATCCGCACCCGGATCCGCCCCGTGCGAACCCTGGCCTTGGCCGGGATTATCCTCATCGTCCTGATCGGCATTATTCCCATGTCCGTTATTTCCGTTGCTATTGCCGGGATTTCCGTTACCGCCATTGGCAGAATTATTATTCCCGTTGCCGTTGCCATTCCCATTTCCGTTTCCGTTATTATCAACATTGCCATTATTATTCCCGTTATTGCCGTTCTGGCCGCCGGGCTGTTTGGTACCGTGGTTTCCCTGGCCCTGGCCGGGGTTATCCTCATCGGCATGTCCGACGTCATTGCCATGCCCTTTATCATCCTTCACCTTTGCCTGTTTTTCAGCCTTAACCGGCGCGGCCTTAGGGGGATTGTTTTTCACGGCCTGATGTTGCGGGGCCTTATCGGCTTGTTTCGAGCGCGGCAATTCATCTCTTCCCGCAGCCCTCTGCACGGGTTCTGATTCATCTTCGCCGTCGGAATTATAAGTTACCACGCGGTTAGTCGGGTATATATTATATGTATTGTAATTCCTGACCGGTTCCATGGAGGTATCGGAAAAAGTAGAAGCCTTTACGGTAAAACCGCTGTTGCCGTCAAAACTGTAAGATGACTCAAAAGCCGCTGACCTGACGTTTTTCTGGCCAGGCTGTTCGCTGTACAACAGGGACCTGCGCGCCTTCATAGCCATTTCATAGGTTTCTTTCTGGGTCTTTTCATAGAACTTTTCGCGTTTTTTATTTTCTTCCTTCTGTTGTTTCAAAAACTCCTTTGACTGTTCAGCCCTGATTAATTCAGCGACTACCTCAGCGGGATACCATTTGTCGTTGTATTTTATATAGCCCATTCTTATCATCATTTCGTCTTTAGTAAGCCATTCGTCTTCATATTTGACGTATCCCAAAGCGCGCCTGGCAGGTTCATAATCAGGGTCGGCTATAATCGCTTTTTCCAAAAGCTCATTGTAATTCCTGTTCAATTTATTTTCCTTGCACCATTTGGCAAGCCCATAAACGGCATCGGCATCGGAAACATCTATCTGGGAAAGTTTTTCCGCATAGGTTTCTTTCAGGGTTTTTTGCGACTTGATGCCGAGAAGGGTGGATTTTAGGATGTAAACAAAACCCTGAGGCACTTCAATTTTCAGGGTACTGCCTTCCTCACCGACTATTTTTCCATCAATGGTTCTGCCGTCAGTAGTTGTAATAATATCGGCCCGGACGAAACCGGCATAAACAGAAGCCATAGCGCACACTATTATCGCGAAAAATATTGATTTACCCATAGTAAACGGCCCCCAAAAGAACTATCTCAACAATTTTTTAATAAAACACGCGGCCTTGCCTGAAGCAGGCGGCACTAATTGTTGGCCGCTGGTTCCGCCGGACGTGCTCTGATTGCCGCCGTTTCCGGCAGTATCATCGCCGCCTATGTCACTGCCGCCGGTACCGCCTCCCGTATCAACCGGGATTGGCTCAGGCGCGTTTATTGTTATGCTCCACGGCGAACTCCATTCGCCGGCAAATGCGTCCGAAGTCATCACCATTGTACGCCAGTAATACGTGCCGTTTGTAAGGGTATCCATGGTATAAGTTGGACTCGCAATGCCCGTTATATACCTTACAGGAGAAGCAAACGTAATATCTTCATCCATCTGAAGCACGTAAGTAACGGCGCCGGCGTCCGTTATCGGGAGCCACTCAAACGTTGGCGTGGAATCCTCCGTGATAGTCCCGTCTGAAGGCGAATCCAATTTCGGCGTCTTCAGCACCTCGTTCAGCAAAGCCACAGTCAATTTTATAAAGACATACTGAGGATTATTTATCGCGTTGCTGTCCGAAATTGTCGCGATGCCGTCATAAACGCCTTTTTCCAAATCCGTTGCATCCACGCTTATAGTCAGGTATATCTCCTCATCCTTTGCGCCGACTCCGGCGGAAGGCGTAACCGTTATCCATGTCTGGTTCGTAGTTATTTTCCAGTTCAGCGGCACTACACGGCTGTTCCATAAGGTCACTGTCTGCGGGTCAGGATTATCCTGCCCGATGATTGCCGTATAATAAAGTATCGTAGGATACCTGTTGATTTCAGGGTTAGGGCTTTCTATAATAAGGGTTATCGGAACGGTCTGCGGCGTATTGCTCGCGCCGGGCGCGGTTATGGTGATGTTGGCCACGTATGAACCGGCGGCTTTTCCGGAAATTGAGGCCGAAAGCGTAACCTCATCGCTCTCGCCTACTGAAAAGCCTGAAGGCGGATCCATGGTCAGCCAGCTTACATCATCAACAGCCAACCAGCTCAACGTGCCTGAACCGGCGTTTTTAATCTGCAGTGTCACATCCGAAGGATTAGCCAATCCTTCTGCCGCGTAGAACGTAACTGAAGACGGGGTAGCCTGTATTACAGGCGGCGTTCCCGTAGGATTAATTATAAGTGTCACATCCACCGTAACAGGATTGTTTACGGCCTCGGGATCGCTTATCGTAACCGTACCGTTGTAGGTTCCGACTATCAGATCGGTTACGTCTATTGAAATAGTAACCTCGTCCGTTTCACCTGATGAAGCGCCCGCGAGCGGCAACATCTCTATCCATGGGGTATTGCTTGCAACAACCCAATTAAGCGTGCCCGTTCCGGAATTTGATATGTAAAGTTTTTGCGGAGTAGGCGGTCCGGCGCCTAAGTTTGAACTATACGTTAGATATGCCGGCGTAACCGCTATTTCAGGAATAATCGGCTCGGTAACAATTATCTGAAGAGGCTGAGAATCCGTCGCAGTGCCTGAATCCGTTACGGTTATGGAAAAACTGTAAACGTCAATCACCGTCGGGGTCCCGTATATTTCTCCGGTTGAGGCATTCAACTGCAACCCCTGAGGAAGCGTTCCGGTATATGAATACGTATAAGGCGGTATTCCGCCGGTGGCATTGACAAATTCGCTGTACGGCAGGTCCTGCTCGCCGTTGGCTAATATGGTGGTTATTATATTGAGCACCGGAGGTATGACAGACGGTATAAGGCAAAGCGCGTATGGACTGTTGCCTACGGTTATTTCCTGTACGACCTGCCGCGAACCTGAAACCGTATTAATCACCTCCACCGTATTCTGCGGCGGAGTTGATGTCAATTGACCGAAACACGTTACGTACGCGTAAGTGCCTGAAAAAACTATCTGGCGCGGGTCAAACCTCCCGGTCGGCAGGGAAATGCTTGCCAGGGAGTTTCCTGAACTGTCAAGCACCTGAACAAAATCATAATCGTTTGAATCGCCGTCGTAACCGCTCTCGTCAAGGTCTCCGCCAAGCATGCGCGAAAGATACATCTCGCCTGAAGACGAATTGGTGGTTATAGATGAACATCCTAACCAGCTGACATTTCCGTACGTACTGCCGTTTGAAACCGTATTGTCAGACAGATTCAGCCTGAGCACCCTGGCGTTCAGCGTCGCGGCTGTAAACAATGTTATAAAACCTGAACTTCCGTTTATTGCCATTTCTATAGGATTGTTTCCGGAATATGAACCGAGTGAAGTAATATTATCCGTCTGGGTGTACAGCGTAGGGGAAGTGGTATTTATGTCAATTACGGCTATACTGCCGGGCGTTCCAGTATCGTATCCGGAACAGATGACATACGCAATGGTATTGTCGGTGCTTAGTGTAATGCTCGTAGGCGCGATATTCGCGCTGTTCAACGTAATCGTTTGTACAACGGTATTGAAAGTGGTAAGATTCGCCGTATTAGTATCTATAACGGAAACCGTATTGCTCAGCCTGTTCGCTACAAATGCACGGTTGCCGTCCGTAGTTATGGTAATCCCGGCCGGAGCGCTGCCAACCGTAATAGTGCCTCCAACCGCCGCGGTATCTGAGGTAGGATTGGTCAGATAGGTTACCGTGGTGCCGCTCGCAGGCGGCGTAGGCGGCTGTGAAGGAAGCGCCTGCACGGAATAGTTCGTAACGTATGCAAAATCGCCCTGAGGCCTGGCCGCCACGCATAAAGGGTTGGCGCCTACGCCGGGAATAGTCCTCACAACGGAATTGGTGGACGTGTCTATCACTGAAACCGTATTGTCGCGGAAATTCGTGACCAGAATGGTATCGGAATACGCATTGTGAAACGGCAAAAAAACCGCAAAAGCAACGGAAATGGCAAATAATAGTCTCTTCATGTAAGACCCTCAATAAAATACAGGTTTCAGGTCACGGATAAACCGATCCGAGTTAATACGCAACTTACCGCAGTTATTAATAATTATATCACATTTACAGCCGTAATGTCAAGGTAAAATCACGAAATGAAAAATGAAGGACGACGTCCGAGTTCCGATGTCCGGGTTCCGGGTCTCGGACCTCGAATCTCGGTTCCCGTTTAAACGGGCCACGGATTCTGAGTCTTAAGTCCTGCGTCTGGAGTCCGTCGTTTCGTCAAACACAAATATCTTAAAGGTCTCGTGAAGTTCCTATTGTAATTCGTCGTCGTTCACTGACGCTTTATTTAAAACGTACGTAAAACGGCGCCGAACTTGCCTGTAATTAATGAAACAAGTTTCTGCATTTCCCGTTCAACTTCCTCAGCCGAAAGCGTACGGTCATTGGCGCGGAATTGCAAAGAAAAAGCCAGGTTCTTCTTCCCCTGCGGTATCTTTCCGCCTTCAAAGGCGTCAAAAAAAGACAGTTCTTCCAGATTGGCCGGATTTCCAGCCCTGACCGCGGCTTCTATCTCGGACCATTGTACGGCCTTGTCTATGACAAATGCCAGGTCTCTCTTTACCGCGGGAAAGCGTGAAAATTTCCGGTATGTCCTCGCAAGACCCGCGTTCTCGTAAAGCAACTCCATATCTATTTCGCAGATTGCAGGCATGCATCTGAGCTCTAATCTGTCCGCCGCCTGTTTTGTTATTTTGCCGATTACACCCGCAGGGCGCCCGTCAGCCAACGTGACTACCATTGTCTCATCAAACGACAAACAGGAATGCCTGCCGAATTTGTAAGAAACTCCCGCTATGCCGGCCTTATCAAATATCTCACGCATAACGCCTTTGAGTTCAAATATATCGCCCGATTTGGCGCAAATTGCCAATACCGTCTTCTCGGAAAACATGTTCTCGCCCGAACCGGCGAAATACACATGCGCAATCTCAAAAAACCTCTCCGCGCTGGTCTCTTTGTAATCTTCATTGGCCTTGATTACGCCAAGCAGGGCGGGCGAAAGCGCCTTGCGCAGGTATTTGTCCGAAGGCGTCTGGCCTTCAAGCGCGTTCACGGGTCCGTCCTTGCTCCAGAAATCAAAATCCTTTTGCATGGCCGGCTGGATAAAACTGTTCGTCATTACTTCATCATAACCGGCGCCGGACAGGACTGAACGCGTGATTTCATCAACCCGGTCGGATTTATTTTCAATCGCAATCGCCATCGGCAGTGTAACGGACACCGGTATATTTTCGTATCCGTAAATGCGCGCGGCCTCTTCTATAATGTCTATTTCATCCCTGCAATCAGGCCTGAAGCACGGCGCTTCCAATTCGTAAAACACCGGCGTCTCATGCACTATGGCAAAACCGAGGCCCGTAAGTATTTTCCTCAAATGGTCCGCAGGCAGGTCAATGCCGAGCACTTTTTTCGCGCGCGCGGGCCGGAATTTTATGGTATGTTTCTCCCGCGAAATGCAATTCACGTCAACAAGCTCTCCTGACGGCGCGCCGCCGGCAAGCTCGGTAATCAGAGCAGTAGCCCTTTCAGAGCCGGTCTGCACGGATTCGTAAGTGACCCCGCGCTCAAACCTGTAGGACGAATCCGAGGAAAGCGCGAGTTTGCGCGACGTGCGCCTTATGGAAACCAAATCAAAACACGCGCTCTCCAGCAGTATATTCTTAGTTGACATGGACACTTCAGTCTCAAGGCCGCCCATCACACCCGCAATGGCAACAGGCCGTTTCTCATCCGCTATCACAAGCATATCCGGAGTAAGGCTGTACGTCTTGCCGTCTATGGCGATTATTTTTTCGTCTTTTTTCGCGGGCCTGACGATAATCTTCTGCCCAATAAGCTTATCCATGTCAAACGCATGCAAGGGCTGTCCGGTCTCATATAGGATGTAATTCGTTATATCAACGATATTGTTTACAGGCCGCAGGCCGATGGCCTCAAGGCGTTTTTTCAACCAATCCGGCGAAGGGGCAACCTTGACATTTTTTATGGCCTGGCCGGTATAACGCGGACAGAGATTTTTGTCTTCTACTATTACAGGAAACGGCTTGTCCGCCCCGGCGCGTGAAAAATCGGATTTGGGCAGGGCAAGCTGTGAGCCGGTAAGCAAGGCAACTTCCCTCGCAACGCCCGTTATGCTGAGCAGGTCGGGCCGGTTGGCGGTGATTTCAAGGACGAAACACGTATCATCGCCGGCATTATGAAAATCCTCCACTGCTACGCCACGCATGGAAAGGGCATTTGCGAGCGCCTCCGGCGTCAGATCGCATTTGCAATAATCATGTAACCAATTATAAGTAAATTTCATGTTAAGAGTTAAGGGGTTTAGGGGTTTAGGGGTTAAGGGGTACGAAGTTATCACGAACGATTAACCACGTCAAGACGAATGAAGCAAAATGGAGCAGGGAAACGGACGATAAGGCGTAATTAAAAATAATGCGTTCATCGTGTCTCGTCAAGTCCCTGTTAATAATCGTCGTCATTCGGTTGTTTAGAGTCTAAGTCCTCAACTTCTGCGTATTTTGCGCAGAAGTTTACAAACTATAGTACTTTCGTCGCGTCACTTGGCGCTCTTGACGTCCTCTGCGGCTTATTGCGTTCGTCGTTCCAACGACTACTATTTAACCGCCAAGCCCGCCAAGTACGCTAAGACGATTGCAGGGTAACGTCAGTCTTTGCGAACTTTGCGCGCTTAGCGGTTTATTCCGGCCGTCGTACGTCCGAACCGACGACGTATTGATCGCAAAGGCCGTTAAGCGCGCTAAGTACGGCTAAATAGCAATCAAGTATTCCTGATTTCTAATTTAGTTGCGGCTTTACTGCTTTATTCGTTTAATTGTTTCGTTGTTAATCCGCTAAATCTGCTTAATCTGTTGTTAAAAAACAGCCCTCCGCTCAATCCGTTGTTAGAATTGGCTGAGGAACCTGTAGTTATTCTCCGTAAACAGCCGTATATCGTCTATCTGATATTTCACCATAGCGACCCTTTCAACGCCCATGCCGAAAGCGAATCCGGTGTATTTTTCAGAATCATACCCCACGTTTTGCAGCACCTTCGGATTAACCATGCCGGAACCGAGAATTTCCAGCCAGCCCGAACCGCCGCAGGTAGAGCAGGCCTTTTCTTTTTCCGCCTGCTGAAGAATGCCTTTGCCGTTGCAGATAATGCAGGACACGTCCACTTCAGCGCTGGGCTCAGTGAACGGGAAAAACGACGGCCTGAAACGCGTTTTAGTTGAAGAACCGAACATCTTCTGCGCAAACATTGACAGGACGCTTTTGAGGTCTGAAAAAGTAACGTCCTCGCCGACCATAAGGCCTTCCACCTGATGGAACATATAAAAATGCCGCGCATCCGGCGTATCAGGCCGGTAAACCTTGCCGGGAACTATAACCCTTACGGGCGGCTTGGTCTTAAGCATAGTCCTTATCTGCACGGGAGACGTATGGCTTCGCAAAAGATTTTTGTTATCCACGTAAAAAGTGTCAAATGCGTCGCGTGAAGGATGTTGAAGCGGTATATTAAGCGCCTCAAAGTTATTGAATTCCGTCTCAATCTCCGGCCCATATACTATGGAGAATCCGAGTTTGGAAAATACCGCGCAGATTTCATCCATGGTTCTGTAAATAGGATGGCGAAAACCCGTGCGATATGGCTTGCCCGGGAGGGAAATATCCACCTTCGGAGCCGCGGATACGGCGGCGGCCGCAGGTCCGAGAAAACCCGCCTTTTCCTGAAGCAGGGCTTCTATGGAATTCTTCAATTCGTTGGCGAGTTTGCCGGTTTCGCCGCGCTGTTCGGGCGGCAGGGTGCCGAGCCTGGAAAGCACGTCCTTGATAGGGCCTTTTTTCCCGAGGTATTTGACGCGCAAATTATCAATATCCGCGCCGGTTTTGGCCGCGTTAATATCCGCTTCTGCGGAAGATTTTATCTGGTCTATTTCCTTTTTAATATCCATAAGTCGTTTCATTTTAATATTTTTATAGTATTTGTCAAGGAAAACAAAACGGATTATAACGATTTAATGATTTGGTGATCTGGTGATTTGGTAATTGACGAACGACTAATGGCGATTGACGAATGATTAGCTAAACGCGGATTTAATTGACATATGTTTTACAACGGATTGAACAGATTAAGCAGAGTTATTATTGCAAATTGAAAACTGTAAATTTTAAATTGTAAATCCTTTTCGTGAAGAACAGGGACTTGACGAAACCTTTGAGAGACTCGTATTTGACAAAACGATGGACTCCAGACTTGGGACGCAGGACTTAGAATCCGTGGCCCGCGATGCGCCAGTACCGGTACATGGCGGGCACAACGGGAACCGGGTCACGGGAAACGAATTCCTTTTTTCCTTAATTCTTCTATCAATTTAGTAATGCGGCCAGCGACAGCCAACTTCTCCCAGCCGGCATTATAATTCACAAGCAATGCAAGGGAACTCACGATAGTTTCATACTTCCCCTGTTCCAGGAGTATCTCGTGCTGTTTCACCTTGATATCCCACCACAAATCGGCCTTTGCTTCCTTATCAATACCGCTCAATACCTGGGCGCAGAGATCCAGAGCCTTATCAAAACCGGGGTGCGCCGTCGGAGATTCCGAATTCCGGGCAATTGCCGCGTAAACATCTATCAGCTTTGTCATAACAGCGCCATCTCTGCCGTTCTTTTTTAACAGGTCTTCAAAAATCTCCTCCGCTTTGTCGTAATCCCCTGACTGGCAGTCCGCTTCGCCTATCTTCCATTTTAAATCTAATTCTGTCCCGGCATCAAGTCCGGCCATTGCAAGCACCGAATCGTATATGCCGATTGCGCGTCTGAATTGTTCTTTTTTGTTTTCCGCGTCTGTCATAAATTCTCTTGCCATTATAAAAAGCTTGTCCGCAAGCGCTATTAAATCACCGGTTTCAATTTTTTCTCTTTTAGCGCTGTAAATTTCAAACCAGTTATAAAGATAATTCCTTCCCCTGACAA
Organism: Planctomycetota bacterium; assembly: GCA_016220095.1. Taxonomy (GTDB): domain Bacteria; phylum Planctomycetota; class MHYJ01; order JACQXL01; family JACRIJ01; genus JACRIJ01. Next base: position 45,418 of record JACRIJ010000128.1, read on the forward strand.
TCCTGTTGATGCCGGCCTCTTTATCCCCTTTATCCATAAGTTCCGTGCCGCTCTGGTCAAACGCGCTCCCCGCAAGTTTCAATATATATCCCAATCTCGGCGCCGCCGGGTATTTCCGCCTTGCCGTATCCATAAGCGCCCCGGCATTGTCATAATCGCGCATCTTCAGGTATGCTTCGATGGTTTTAAGCCACGCGCGGGATATTTTATCGCCTTCATCAGGATATTCCTTGTCAATATTAACAAAAAGTTTCACGGCATCTCCGTACCTCGCGATATTATCATCAATATATATGTCGGCAATGCTGTAATTGCACGAGAACATGAGATTCTTTCTTTCAGCAGTATCTTTAGAACCAAATACGGGATTTTCCCGCGCAAAGTCCAGGTACTTATTGAATGCCTTAAGCGCCTCATCAAGAAACTTCTTCCTGTCCGCCAATCCGGCATTTTTGCCAATCTTTTTGTAATGGTGATAATAACAATATCCGATGCGCGCAAGGGCTTCTTCGTAGTTATCTGAAGACCTGTCCACTTTTGCGTATACCGCGGCGGCTTCAATATGCTTTCCCTGCGATTCAAGTGATTTTGCGCTCGGAAAAGGCGTATTTGCCGTATAAGGGCTTTGGGGGTAATTTGCGGCGAGGTATTTTAATATCTCTTCAGACCTTTTTTGATCGTATGCGTTTTCACAAAACGCATTCTCTTTCAAGAACAGCATTGCGGCATTGTAAAGTTCCGCATCTGCCGAAAGGTGATATCGTTTTCCAAAAATTTTATAAACCATTTCCAGGGCGACTGCTGATTCATAATACTGTTCCCGTGCGGCATAAATATCCGCGATTTTTCTGAAAACATACGGCATATATTCTTCTTTGTTCTTGTCGTTAAGTTTTTTCGATCTGGCAAGGTACATGCAATACAGGAACGCTTCACTATAATCAACGGAAATCATGGAGCCGTCTATTTTCCCCTTAAGAATTGCCGGTTCCGAATCGCCATCCACCTTGATATCCGGCTTTGAAAGCCTATACCCTATATAGCGGTCCCACATAGCGCTTATCTTTGCTATATCCGACATCTCATTAATCGCAGTTTCAATGTCGCCGAGCCTGTATTTTGCAACAGCCCTGTCCAGTCGCATGTACACTACGGGACCTTCCCTGTCTAAACCCGGAAAAGCCTTTTCTGCGACGAGCCTGTCAACGTATGACATCAGGGCATCGACGGTTTTTATTACTTCGTTACATTGTGCGGAATCCTTTTCAGCGAATTTCAAAAGCACGTCCAATTTGGAACGGTACGCGTGAATTATGATATCTTTCGCGGCCGGATGCTTATACAGCTGGGCATCGGACTCCAACGCAAACACGCCCTGCATGGTTAGGACGGCATCCTCGGCCTTTCCGAGCCGGTATTGGCACATGGCTTCAATTACGCGGACATAGTTCATTATTATATAGGAATCATAATCCCATACGAATTCTGATACGCACTCAAGGGCCTTTTCGCACAGTTTCCGGGCATTCGGGCCGCCATCGGGATAGATGGAAGATTGTTTGTAAAGCAATGAAATAATGTTGTACCTGCTCATCATATACGGCCTGAAATCAGGATGATTATCCGGAAATGGCGCGTTTACGAAGAGTTTTTCCGTGACAACCGCATTATACTGCCTTGATTTTTCATAAGATGATTCGCATTCCTCAAACCATTTATCCTTTAACGCGGCAGTCGTGGAATCACAGTATATTTTATATGCCTGTGAAGCCTTCCATTCATGCAATTCAGCAATGTCCATTTCATTTGATATGCCTTCAGAAACCGTGGCATAGGTTTTAATCAAATTCTCAAAAGACAGGATTGCGGCATCAATCGCGGTAACGATTTTCGCGGATTCTTCCCTGCGGACTATCATATCAGACGCGATGGATTTGAGAATTGCGGCTTTTGCGCGCTCAAGTTCAGAAGGCGGCACTTTGCCCTGTGCCTTCTGGATTATTTCACCGGCATGGTCGGAATACCCATAGTTTGCGAGCGCCCGGGCAAAACCAATTTCATCACGCTCCGCAAACGCATCGCAAGACATGCATACAACCGCAATAACACCGATAACTAAAGCGTTTTTCTTCATATAATATTCCTTTCATTTTTCATTCTTCCTCCTTATAACGAAGAAGGGAGCAGGAAGCAGGGAGAAGGTAGGCTGACGCTTCGTCTCGTCCTTCCTTCTTCATTTTTCATTCTTCCTACTTATAACGAAGAAGGGAGCAGGGAGGAGGCAGGCTGACGATTCGTCTCGTCCTTCCTTCTTCATTTTTCATTCTTCCTTCTTATAACGAAGAAGGGAGCAGGGAGAAGGCAGGCTGACGCTTCATCTCGTCCTTCCTTCTTCATTTTTCATTCTTCCTTCTTATAACGAAGAAGGGAGCAGGGAGAAGGCAGGCTGACGATTCATCTCGTCCTTCCTTCTTCATTTTTCATTCTTCCTACTTCGTTATAAACGCATTACGTTTCAAAATGTTCACACTCTCTCAGTCGAGATGGGTTTAGTCGCAACAAAAAAACTCTAACGAGACAACGACGTATTTTAACAAGGACTTGACGAGACCTTAAGAGACCGGCG
>JACRIJ010000121.1 GCA_016220095.1 Planctomycetota bacterium
CGGCGATGATTGAGGAATTGCCGTGCGCGATATTGGCGAACGGGCCTGCGTGTACGAAGCAGGGATTGCCTTCCAGCGTCTGGAGCAGGTTGGGTTTGATAGCGTCCCTGAGGAGCACGGTCATGGCGCCGGCGCATTTGAGGTCTTCGGCTGTTATGGCCTTGCCTTCTTTATTGGTGCCGATTATGACCCTTCCGAGGCGCTGTCTTAGGTCTTTCAGGCTTGTGGTAAGCGCGAGGATGGCCATTACTTCGGACGCGACTGAGATGTCAAATCCGGTTTCGCGCACCCTGCCTTCGCCTTTGAGGCCGGTGACGATATTCCTGAGCGCGCGGTCGCTTACGTCAACTACCCTTGTCCATGTGATGGAATCAGGGTCAATATTGAGCGCGTTGCCGTGGAACAGGTGGTTGTCAATGAACGCGGCGAGCAGGTTATGGGCGAGGCTGACCGCGTGGACATCGCCGGTGAGGTGGAGGTTGAAGTCTTCCATGGGAACGACCTGCGAATAACCGCCGCCCGCGGCGCCGCCTTTGATGCCGAATACAGGCCCGAGTGACGGCTGTCTTATGGCTATGATTGCTTTTTTGCCGATTTTGTTGAGGGCCATGCCGAGGCCGATAGTGGTGACTGTTTTGCCTTCGCCAAGCGGCGTGGGCGTGATGGCCGTAACGTCAATGTATTTGCCCTGGGGTTTGTTCTTCAGCTTGTTAAGAACTTCAAGCTTTACTTTTGCCTTGTAAGGGCCGTAAAATTCCAGGTCGTCTTCAGTCAGGCCTATTGACTTTGCTACTTCCGCGATGGGTTTCAGTTTTGCCTTTTGCGCGATTTCAATGTCGCTCGGGACTGGTTTCTTAGCCATTAAAAAATCCTCCTATATAACGGTTTAAGAATCAAGAAATTTGCCTGTGGTGCAACTCCTCTTTTACGATCCCATTGAATTTGTAAATTATACAAAAGCAGAAAGAAATGTCAATAAAAATGAAGTGAGAAAATAGAAAATCAGATGTTGTTCATGTGCCGTATTTAAGTTTCTCAGGGGCCATGTCCTATACGAAAGGAGGAAGCATGAAAAATGAAGGACGTCGTCCGCGTTCCGAGTTCCGGACGCCGAATCCCGGACGCCGGGTCTCGGACCTCGGATCCCGGCTCTCGGTCAATCCGCTAAATCCGTTGTAAAAAAGTGAATTCGTTTAATCCGCTGTTCAAAGCCGTTCAAGCGTTGTTCAACGCAGTGTATTCGCGTGCATTCGCGGTAAGAATTCGCAGAAGCCAAGTACTAAGACAATTTGCTTAGAATTACATCCTTCAAGTCGGGTTTGCCGATTTCTTCTATTTCATAACCTACGCGGATGACGGGTTTGTTTATTTTCAGCAGGCGTCCGAGGTCAACGGGCGTACCCATGAGTACAAGGTCGCAATCGCAATTATTGATTGTTTTTTCAAGGTCTTTCATCTGTGTTTTTCCGTAACCGACGGCCGGGAGCACGTCTTTTGTCAACGGGTATTTTTCGTATGATTTTTTAATCGTGCCGACCGCGAATTTTTCGGGCTTGACGATTTCCTTTGCGCCGTATTTCTTCGCCGCGAGAAAAGCCGCGCCGAAGCCCATTTCGCCGTGCGTTACGGTGGGGCCGTCTTCAACTGCGAGCACTCTTTTGCCTTTTATCGCGTTTGGATTATCCACTATTATGTTGCATTTCGCCTGAATGACTTTCGCTTTGGGATTCAGTTTTTTCGCATTTTTGAGAACTATGCCTACGTTTTTACTGTCCGCGCTGTCAACTTTGTTTATCAATATCACGTCGGCCATTTTGAAGTTGACACTGCCGGGATAATAATCTGCTTCATGCCCCGGCCTGTGCGGGTCGGCGACCGTGATGTGGAGTATCGGCTTGAAGAACGGGGTGTCGTTGTTTCCGCCGTCCCATAGTATAATGTCGTTTTCTTTTTCCACCCTGCGCAGGATTTTTTCGTAATCCACGCCCGCGTAAACCGCGAAACCGTTGTTGATATGCGGTTCGTATTCTTCCATTTCTTCAATGGTGCAATGCTGTTTTTTCATGTCAGCGAGCGACGTGAATTTCTGAACTTCCTGTTTGACAAGGTCGCCGTAAGGCATGGGATGGCGGACGACGCCTACTCTTTTTTTGAGTTGTTTTACGATTGCCGCGACTTTTCTTGTGACAGGGCTTTTGCCCGCGCCTGTGCGTACCGCGCAGATGGCGATGACGGGCTTTGACGACGGGAGCATTGTGCGTTCAACTTCCGCGAGCTTGAATTCCGCCCCCGCGGCTTCAACGGCCTTCCTGTGGCCGTCTATATATTTATATGATACGTCGCTGTAGGCGAAAACCACTTCCTTGACTGAAAAATCCTTTATCAGTTTTACCAACCTTGATTCCGGGAATATGGGAATGCCCTTGGGGTAGAGTTTGCCGGCGAGTTGGGCGGGGTACTTGCGGTCGTCTATGTCGGGTATCTGCGTTGCCGTAAAGGCAATCACTTTGTATTCCGGTTTGTTTCTGTAACAGGTGTTAAATACGTGAAAATCCTTGCCCGCGGCTCCCATTATGATAACATTTGTGGTCATAAAAACTCCAGTAAAAATATTAAAACAATAAACTTCTTACGCGCGATTAGAACCGTTGGAAAAACCAACTTGCCGCATTATAGCTTCAGAAAAAAAACAAGTCAAGGAATTTTGGCATGGCACAGGGATGATGGAACGGTTTGAAATGACGTTTTTTAACAGCGAATTAACGGATTCGCTTTTTCATAACTGATTTAGCTGATTGATGACTAAACAACGAAACGACTGAACGACGTAACAACTTGGACTACGGAACGACTACTACTAACAGGGACTTGACGAGACTCTAAAGAGACACTTTGCGAGGATGATAGTGTGTGAGAATGACAGGTGATAGTACGTCCGTGACTCGTTTTCCGTGGCCCGTGGCCCGTTTAAACGAAATTCGGGATCCGAGGTACGAGAGCCGGCGTCCGGGATTCGGCGTCCGGAACTCGGGACTCGGACGACGTCCTTCATTTTTCATTTTGCCTTCTTCATTCTTCGTCTGGATAGGGCTCTTAATAAATTTTCAGTTTGTTATACAGCGTATCCCGTTCAACGGGGGTGCGGTATGCGGATTTGATTAAGGCGATTATTTCATCTTTTGTCAGGGATTCCGGGGTGGTGGCGCCGGCGGAATGGGTGATTTTTTCTTCTTCCACGGTGCCGTCAAGGTCATCCGCGCCGAAATGCAGTGCTACCTGTGCGAGTTTTATTCCGAGCATTATCCAGAAGGATTTGATATGCGGGAAATTATCAAGCATTATTCTTGAAACAGCCATGGTTTTTAAATCGTCCATGCCGGTGGTCCTTGCCGTTTCGGACATCTGGGTATTGGCGGGGTGGAAGGGCAGTGGAATAAAGGCCATGAATCCGTTGGTTTCATCCTGGAGCGCACGGAGTTTAAGGAGGTGTTCCACGCGCTGTTCAGGTGTTTCCTTGTGTCCGTACAGCATGGTGGCATTGCTGTGCATGCCCATTTTGTGGGCGGTTTCATGTATGCGGAGCCATTCATCGCCGGAAATCTTTTTTTCGCATATTGACTGCCTTACCTGCGCGTCGAATATTTCAGCTCCGCCGCCGGGTAGCGAATCAAGGCCGGCTTTTGCGAGTCCGGCAAGCGTTTTTTCAACGCTCAGGCCGCTTATTTTTGCGAAATGCGCTATTTCAACGGCTGTGAAGGCCTGGATATGCATGCCGGGCACGGTTGCCTTCAGTTCGCGCATCATTTCAAGGTAATAATCAAACGGTACGTCAGGATGCAATCCGCCTACAATATGGATTTCCGAGGCGCCTTCTTTTTTAGCGAGGCCGGCCTTCACGATGATGTCTTTTATTGGCATGAGATAGGCGTTTTTATCGTCCGGGTCGCAGGAGAACGCGCAGAACTTGCACCTGTTTACGCATATATTCGTATAATTGACATGGCGGTTTACGATGAAATAGGTGTAGTTCCGGTTTTTCTTTTCCCGGACGTAGTCGGCCATTTGCCCGAGCGCGGCGAGGTCGTTTGAATCGTATAATTTCATGCCGTCTTCCAGCGAGAGGCGCACGTTGTTTTTTATTTTATCAAATAGTTTGTTCATATTTCATTATGCCTTGCCTAAAAAGACATCTGTTATTGCGGTTGCCATAAGTGTAACGCTTACGATAGCATTTACATTGAAAAAAGCAATATTTATTTTTTCCAAATTGCCGGGGCTTACGATATGATGTTCATATACGAGCAGTATGCCGGTTATGGCGCATCCTGCCGCATAGGGAATGCCCATGCCGGCGGAAAAAAACAGGCTGATGAAAGCAACGAGCGCCAGCACATGCAAGGCAATTGATATGTTGAGCGCCGCGGGTATGCCGAAGGTTTTCGGCACGGAATGCAGGGCGTGTTGTCTGTCAAATTCCACGTCCTGGCACGCGTATATGATGTCAAAACCCGCGGTCCAGAGCGTGACGCCGGCGGCGAGTATTATGGGAATTATTGCGAAAGAGCCTGTAATGGCTATCCACGTGCCGACCGGCGCTATGCCGAGCGAAAGCCCGAGGAAAAGATGCGAAAGCATCGTAAAGCGTTTCGTGAACGAATAAAACAGGATTATAAAAAGCGCGAGCGGTGACAGGATGAATGTAAGTTCGTTGAGTTTGTAAGCGGCGAAGACGAAGATGGCCGCGCAGGACAGCGTAAACAGGGCCGTGAAAGCTACGGATATCCTGCCTGCCGGTATGGCGCGGTCTTTTGTGCGCGGGTTAATGGCGTCAAGTTTCGCGTCCGCGATGCGGTTGAATGCCATGGCGGCGCTTCTCGCGCTTACCATGGCGACGAGAATCCATAACAGCTTTTCCGCCGCAGGTATGCCGCGGGCGGCAATAAACGCGCTCATCACGGCAAAAGGCAGTGCGAAAATGCTGTGTTGGAATTTTATCATTTCAAGGATGGTGGTTATTTTTTTCAGCATATAATATGATTTTAAGATTAGAAGATTCTAAGATTCAAAGATTAAAGGATTCTAAGATTAAAAGATTAAAAGATTCTAAGATTAAAGGATTCAAAGATTAAAGGATTTCAAGATTAAAAGATTACGTTGAACCGTTTTGAATCTGTGGTTTCGTTTTGCAGTATGTCCCTCGCTGTCCGCTGCTCGCTGCCGCGTGAAACTTCAGATTCAGGATTTTTTCCGTTTTTTCACATAGGTTGTTATATGGAATTCCTCCTGGGATTCAGGCTTGTTTTTCTGTGCGGGCTGTTCTATATGCGTAGTAGCGGCGTGTTCATGAGTCCACGGGTCGGGCAATTTTCGTGTTGGAGGCTGGGGTTCGGGTGTTTGGGATAGCGGCGCCGGGTACTGCAGTATGATTTTTTTTGAAACCCTTGTGGTTGTGCCTTTGGGTGAGGACAGTTCATCGGAAGAAATCAGGAATGTTGTCGAGCAGGAAGGGCACATGCCGGTTTTTCCCTTAGCGCGTTCAGGGAATTTCAATTCCTTGCCGCATTTAGGGCATTTTAGCGCGATGCGTTGAGTCTGCATAAAATATATCTCCGAAAATCAGCAAAGGGTACTTTGGAAAAGTTAATAAGCCGGATTTTGTTTTAAAACAGCCATTAATCTTGTCCCGGTATCGCTATCGGGCTCCAACGGCCTACCCGAAGGTCTGCCCTGTTGCAATGCATGCATTGCCGCGGGGCCTGTCAGCGCCGTTGCCGGCGCAGGCAGTACGGCGCAGGCGGCGCCGTTCCGATTTCCTTGCGGAAACGGAATGCCTTCCTATTTGGCCTTTCTCCGGATGGGGTTTGCAATGCTTCCGGCATTACTGCCGGAACGGTGAGCTCTTACCTCGCCTTTTCACCCTTACCCCGATGTGCGCATCGGGGCGGTATATTTTCTGTTGCACTTTCCATGCCTGCCTCAGGCCGGCTGTTCCCGTTAGGAACCATCCTGCCTTGCGGAGTCCGGACTTTCCTCTCCCTTGCGGTTATTACGCCATGGGGGAGCGGCTGTACCATCTCCTCATGTACCTTTGCTGACTTAATAAACGAAGCTGATTAGAGTCTGAGTTCTTAACTTACGCATAAAAAACATAGAAATTTAAGAATTTAGATTTAAGAATTAAGATTTTTATTGAATGCGCCGGCGAAATCTAAAATCTTATATTTTAAATTGTTTTTTTTGATTGCGGCTTTAACGCTTAATGATATAGTATACATTTAACCTGAGAAAAGTCAAATTAGTGTTTGAGATGCTTATATGTGTTTATTCCGCTGTGGTCATTTTTTTCCACCATTCGCGCCACTGTTCCACATCGTAGTTGAAATTCTGTTTTGAAATGTTTTCAAGCGCATGGACTACGGCGTCTTTGACGAGTTCGGTAGTGGAGGGATTGGCGAGTTTTTCAATCAGGAAATCAATGCTTCTGGAATCCTTTGTTTTATCAATGGCCTTTATGGCGGAGATTCTGATGTTTTCAGAAGTTTCAGATTCATAGATTTCCGTGAAGTATCTGGTAAGGGATTTGTCTTCAAATTTTTTCAATGCTTTTATTACTTCAATTGTAAGTTTTTCCGATCTTTTTTCCACCAGTTTTTTCAATGAGTCGTAATATTCCGGCGCTTTTAAATCGCCGATGAGTTTAACGAGCTCCATCATGAAGGTTTCGGAAGTTGAGAGCGCTATCTGGTCATTTATAACGGAAACTATATCAAGGGGTTCCCTCGTCTTTTCGGCGTATTTGGCCAGGCTTACGATGGTTTCCCTTGCCTTCGCGGCTATTGTCGTGTCCTGTCCCTGCATGCACTGGAAAAGGGCGTCAATGCATTCGGTGATATGCAGGTCTTTTATGCCATAGATATAGCGTAATTTTACGGCATTGTTCGTTTCCAGCGAAAAATTAATTTTGAAGGTTTCCCTGACAGCGGCGTTGTTTTTCCATGTTCCGAGTTTGGTTACCATTATGCCGCGCGTGTCGCTGTACGGATGGTTTAATCTTTTCAGGAAGGTATTTCCTATGGTTTCATTATCAAGTTTAGAAAGGCCGAAAGCCGCCCAGTAGGAATAGATGTCTTTGTCGGCGTCAAGCAGTTGAATGAGGTATGTTCTGTTTGTTTTTGCGAGGACTGCGAGCTCGTTGGAATTTTTGTCAATTTCCTGTTTTGCGGCGAGCGCCATCAGAATGGCGTCTATGCGCAGTTGTTCGTTTGTTTTTTCGGACGATAAGGTTGACGGGAAAGGCGGCAGGGGCGTTGCGGGAGGAGGTTCCGCGGATTCCGCGATTTTCGGTTCCGGGGCAGGGGGCGCAGTAACAGGTTCCTTTACAGGCTGGCCGTCCGGCGGAATTTTCTGTTCCGGTTGAGCCGGGACTTCGGGTTTTTGCGGTTCAGGTGCGGGTTCTTCTTTTTTTTCTTCAATTCTGGCGATTTCAAGGATGGATGTTATCTGGGAATTTTGCAGTTCTATGCGGCCGTAAGGCGTGTATATGGTGACTGAAGATTCATCTTGTTCAATTTCCTCAGCCATGATAGTTTTGCCGTTTTTAAGGAAAATTTTATAGAGAGGTTCGGCGGATGCTATGCCCGTAAAAAGGCATAGGGCAAACAGCGCCGAAAGGAATAGCTTTTTCATATCGTATCTTAATAATCCTCCCAGGAACCTTCATCCGAATAACCCTGAGGCGTCCACCACGGGCCGTAGTACCATGTATCGCTGTTCGTATATCCCCAGTCCCACGAGTAATTGGTTTCAGGATTGTAGCATTTCAATGAAAATAACGCGTCCGGCATGGGTTTGTGCGGGGTAAGCGCGTTAAGTATGGCGGCGGATGAATAATCCAGTCCCGACTGGCCCGTGATAGTTAATACATTTGAATTCTGGAGCCATGTGGTATCTCCGCTAATATTAACAGCCGCGCCTCCGAGGATATGGGTTTTGTTGTTGCCGCCGCCGACGAGGTTGAGTACGCCTTTATTGCCTATTTCAACGTCGCCTTCTATCGTATTGTCTTCTTCTATATCAACTATAACCAGGCCGGTCCATTCCGATTTGCCGGAGAACCTGATATTGGCGGATTCGCCTTCTCTTACTTTCAGCACCATAAGTCCGTAGCCCTTGAAGTCGCCGGAAAAATGCAGGGTATCATTGGCTCCGCCTGTCGCATCCACATAAATTACCTTGTAATCATTTACGGCTCCGAAAGTAGTGCCGAGGTTTTGCGTGAATGTAAGCCCGCCGTTGTTATACAGCTGGTTCGGCGTGCCGTCATCATTCCATACAGGGTCTATTGTATTGGACATGTCTATCCTTGAGTCATATCTTTGTTCGGCGTAGGCGACGACCTGGCTTATGCTCAATCCCTTGTAAGTATCGGTATTGGTTTTTTGGGGGTTGCCGATTATCTGGGCAGGCTGTACAGCTCCGGTGTTCCAGTTGATGGTTCCGTTATTGTCAACGACATTGTTCATGGCGATGCCCGCCTTGTCAATATTTCCGAAAGCTACGCCGGCAAGGGTGTGGTCCTGGCTGGATACATAGGAATTGACGCCGTTAAAAACCATCTGTATGAGATTACCCGCGGCATTGACGTTGGAATCAGGGTCTATCTGCATTGAGAATGCCGAACTAAACACGGACGGGTCAAGTTCAATTTCGATTTTCTGCACCCTTGCCGTTATTGTGCGCCCGACGTCCCTGTAAGACGTATATGCGTATATGTCATAGGTTTTGTCCTCGTCCTGGTAATCTATTATCTGCGTCCAGGAATATGCATTGGTGAAGAACATCCATGTCCACGCGTATCTCCTTCCGTCCCATTCGCTCCACCAGATATTCGTATTTGTGCTGAGTTTGAATATAGCATCGTCAATAGTGGCCTCGGTAGAGTACAATGCCTGTTTGGTTTCTGTGGCGGCCTTGACCTGTTTGCTTGTGATAAGGGAGAAGTTCAGGAATGTTGCGGCCATGCCCCCGAGCATTATTATGAACAACATAGCCATGATTAATCCCGACCCTTTTCGTCCGTTTGTCTGTTGGTGATTCATTTATATTAATCTCCTATGCAACTGATTTAATGTCTATTATACGTTTTTCTTGCGCAATATGCAAGACAAATAAACTGCCGGGCAGTTCATTGGTCTTCCCATGAGCCTTTTGCAAAGTAATTAGCCGGCGTGGCCCAGGGGCTGTAATAGGATTCTTCGCTGAATACGTAGCCCCAATCCCAGGAATAGGTTATTTCAGGGTTAAAATTTTTCAATTCAAATACCGGGTCGGGCATATCTTTATGCGGCGTAAGGGCATTCATTATGGCGGCAGAGCTGTAGTTAAGTCCTGATACGCCTGCTACCGTAAGGGCGCTTGAATTGGCAAGCCATGTCGTATCACCGTCTATATTCAATGCGGCTCCTCCGAGGACGTGGGTTTCGTTATTGCCGCCGCCGACGAGGTTTAGTACGCCTTTATTGCCAATTATTACATCGCCTTCTATGGTGGAGTCCTCTTCTATGTCAACAATAATCAATCCGGTCCATTCCGATTGGCCGGACATTCTTATATTGCAGGATTCGCCTTCTTTTATCTTGACCACCATAAGGCCGTATCCTGCAAAATCGCCCGAAAAATGCAAAGTGTCATTGCCGTTGCTCGTTGCATCCACGAATACGACCTTGTAATTGTCGGCATCACCGAAGGTGCTGTTCAGGTTCTGCGTAAAAGTCAGTCCGCTGTCATACAATTCATTCGGACTGCCGTCATCATTCCATACGGGGTCTATGGAATTTGACATGTCTATTTTTGAATCAAATACCTGTTCCGCGTAAGCCACGACCTGTTTTACGCTCAAGCCGCTGTAGGTGTCGGTGTTTGTCGTTTTCGGATCGCCGGTTATTTGCGCAGGCTCGGCGCCTCCCCAGTTGACAGGGCCGCCGGGGTCAACGACATTGTTCATAGCCAAGCCCGGTTTGTCCACAGCACCGAAAGCAATGCCGTCAAGGCCGTGGTCCTGGCTGGATACGAATGAGTTGTTGCCGTTAAAAACTACGGGGACGTTATTTCCGGCCGCGTTTACGTTTGAATCAGGGTTTATCTGTATGGAAAATGCGGACTTAAATACCGTCGGGTCAAGTTCCATTTCTATTTTCTGCAGTCTCGCTGAAATCGTACGTCCTATGTCCCTGTATGATGTGTACGCGTATATGTCAAATGTTTTTTCTGCGTCCTGATAGTCTATTATCTGTGTCCACGAGTATGTATTGGTAAAAAACACCCATGTCCAGGCATAGCGTTTTCCGTCAAATTCCGACCACCACAGGCTTGAACCCGTGGAGAGCTTGAATATGGCGTCGTCAATGGTTGCTTCAGTGGAATACATGGCCTGTTTCATCTGGGTTGCCGCGGTAATCTGTTTGCTTGTAGTGATTGAAAATATAAGGAATGTTGCCGCTATGCTTGCGAGCAGCATGAGCAAGAGCATGGCAATAATCAAGCCGGAGCCTTTTTTTTGGTTGTTCAGCATTAAATTTTTCATATTAATACCTCCTTCATTATTGTTTCCGCAACATAATTGAAGAAATCTTAAATCTATAATCGTTTATCCATAATCCTCAAATCTTTGAATCTTAGAATCTGTAATAGTCATTGTTTACGGATTTCTTCTTACAAAAGTCGTTTGCACCAGTTGGAGCAAAGGCTTGTTGTCGGCATCAATGCACAGCAAGAACAGGCGTATATCTATTTCCGAACCGGAGATTTCGTTTTCTTCCGCGGGCTGGAGTTTGTCCGGCCATGAATCCCGTATAAGGAACATCGGGTCGCCGTTGCGCGGAATGCCTATTATCTGCATGGGGCTGTAGCACATATAAGATATATTGTTATCGCGGTTTATGTCGGACGCCAGATCGGTAATATCCTGTATGACGTCCTTGCAGATGTAAACATTTTCGGTTTTCCATGCGGAATCGGCGGGGTCAAAATAATTATATTCCTTTATGATATTTCCGACTGAATAAGTGTCAAATCTGTCGCCGTCATCGTTAAGGTCGTATTCTTCGGTGGTTTCGTTGTATTCCCTGAGCGGATCCGCTTCGTATCTTACGGTTATTGAGCCCGGAGAGCATCTCCTCCTGCCGAAAGAAACTCCCCATACTATATTATTGGCATCCCTGTCGTACATGGCAGGATTTCCCAGGTACACCCCGTCAAAGTCATCCCAGCCGTCTCCGGCTACGTCCGTACCTATGGGGACTTTGTATTCAAAAGACGTATGATGGCTGGGTGGAGTATGGTTGACGCCGCCGGTTATGATTTCGCATTCCCTTAAATCGTCTTCAAGGTTGGCAATGACCTGCCTGGAATACGCCTGCGCGGCCGAGAAGCTCAGGCCGCTGAAAAAAACGTTCTGGGACGTGTTTACGGATTCAATGAAAAGCGAAAATATTATTGCCAGGATGAAGGTCGCAATCGCCACTTCAAGGAGCGTAGTTCCTTTTTTGGATTTAAATATGTTCATACTTGTATTTCTCCAAATTATCTGCGCGCTATAAGAGTACGCAGGTCGTATTCTCTGTCGCCGAATTTTGTCGCCCATTCAACTTTTACTATGACGGGCAGTATTTTATAGCTTGCCGTGACATCAAGGCTGGTTGCCATTCCGTCGCCGTTAAGGTCGCGCGGGAAGCCGAGCGTGAAAGTCTCCTCGGTGTAAAGGGTTTCATTGACTACAATAAGCACCTTGCCCGCCATGCCGTCAAGGTCGGTTGCGCGCACTTCAAGATTAGGCACGTCAAAACCCGATACCCATACGCCTTCAGTGGTAAGAGTCGCGCCGTAAGTTGATATCAGCGATGTAAAATCGGTCTTGCGCACCATTTCCATGATTTCGTTGGCCTTATCCATGGCAACGCCTGTCTGATAAGAAGTCATGTCAAGGTCTGTGCACGTGAGTATCACGCTGGTTACGCCCATGCTTGTGATGGCCATTACGGCAATAGTGGCAAGTAATTCAAGAAGGCTGAATCCTGAATTATTCATACGTTTATCGCTCCTAAAAAAAAAACCCATTCTTTATTGCTCCGGTACCGAAAGAATGGGCTATATTTACATATATTTTCTGCACTCTCCCGGCGGCCAGGCTGGCATGTCCGTTTTCGGCGGATTTAGCCCCTATGGCTTTGCGTCGCCCGTTTTCACGGGTTTTGCCTTTATCGGAGGCGTATTCCTTTTTTGACAAATAACTATCTTTCTATATATTATTATACACCATAACAGCCCGAAAGTCAAATGAAAAATGAAAAATTTTTATTGATTTTTATTTATGTTTTGCTTATAGTGGAAACCCGCATTATTAAGGAATAATCTTATGGATAAAGTTACATTATATATCAACGGAACGGCCGTACAGGCGCAAAAGGGCGCAACGGTGCTTGAGGCGGCTTTATCCGCCGGCATTGACATACCGCGGCTGTGTTTCCATTCGGCCCTGCCGCCGCAGAGCTCCTGCAGGCTGTGCGTGGTGGAAGTCAAAGGCGCAAGGGGCCTTATAGCGTCATGCTCCCTCCCGGCCGCCCAGGATATGGCAGTTACGACAAATTCTGAAAAGCTTTTCAAGTACAGGAAATACATCCTTGAACTTATTCTGTCAAACCATCCAATGGATTGCATGACATGCGAAAAATCCGGCGAATGCGAATTGCAGGAGTACGCGTATAAGTTCGGAATAAAGCAGACGCCTATACGGGGCGAGGTTACGAATTATCCAATTGAAGCTACCGACCCGCTTATGATGATTGAGCATTCCAAATGCATACTCTGCGGCAGGTGCGTTTCCGTGTGCAGAGACCTTTGGGCTACTGAAGCGATTGATTTTTCCAAAAGGGGGTTTTCATCAAAGATTTCATTCCCGTTTGACAAGCCCAGGCTTGAAAGCGATTGCGTTTTCTGCGGAAATTGCATAACGTTCTGCCCTACGGGCGCTATTACTGAGCGTTCCGCGCTTGGCAAAGGCAGGTCCTGGGAGGTTAAAAAGATACCGAGTGTCTGTCCGTTTTGCGGCTGTGGCTGTAATATTGAAATAAATACAAAGGCGGGAAAGATCGTTAAAATTACGTCCAATGAAAATACTCCGGTAAACAAAGGGCTTCTTTGCGTAAAAGGAAAATTCGGATATGATTTCGTCCATCACCCGGACAGGATAGGCAAGCCTTCCGCCTGTTCAACGGACCCTTCGGCCGACAGCGCGTCTTTTGTCCAACAGCCTTGCGGAGAAAACGGGCATCCCTGCTATCCGTCAACGTCTCTTCATGAGAACCTTATCAAAAGTTCCGAACGTCTCAGCAGGCCTATGGTTAAAAAAGGCGGCAAATTCCATGAAGTTTCCTGGGACGAGGCTATGAATGTCGTGTCAGGCAGACTGCTTGAAATGAAACAGAAATACGGGGCCGAAGCGCTCGGCGTCCTGTGTTCGGCTAAATGCACCAATGAAGAGAATGATCTGATGCAGAAATTAGCCCGCACCCTCCTGGGCACTAATAATGTTGACCATTGCGCGCGCCTCTGCCATTCGTCAACCGTCGCCGGCATGGTGCAGTCTTTCGGCGGCGCCGCGATGACTAATTCCATAGAGGAAATAGAAAAGGCCTCCTGCCTGTTCGTAATAGGTTCCAATCCCACTGAAAACCATCCTATCATAGGCGCTATCATAGCGCGTACCGCCATGAAAGGCGCCAAGCTCATTGTCGCCGACCCCCGGGCCATACACCTGACGAAATTCGCCTCGGCATGGCTGAGGCATAAATGCGGCACTGACGTGGCTCTTATAAACGGCTTGCTCAATGTGATAGTCAAAGAGGGCCTTCAGAATAATGAATTCATAAACGCCCGCACGGAAAATTACGAGGATTTCAGGAATTCAATTGAAAAATATACGCCGGAATACGTCTCCGGCATAACAGGCGTGCCTAAAGAAGAAATAATCAAGGCCGCGCGGATATATGCTTCGTCAAAAAACGCGATGATATTTTTCGCCATGGGCATTACCCAGCATACTACCGGTACGGATAACGTATTGTCGGTATGCAACCTTGCATTGCTTACGGGCAATGTCGGCAAGGAAGCCGCGGGGGTCTGTCCGCTCAGGGGTCAGAATAACGTACAGGGCGCCTGCGACGTGGGAGCTCTTCCTGATTTTTATCCCGGTTACCAGAAAGTAAATGATCCTAATGCCAGGGGAAAATTCGGCAAGGCCTGGGGTATACCGCTGGATAATAAAATAGGCTATACATTGACCGAAATGGTCAATTTCGCCGCGCAGGATAAGATTAAGGCGCTTTATATCATGGGTGAAAATCCGATGATGAGCGATCCCGATCTCTTGCACGCGGATGAGGCATTCAAAAAACTTGAATTCATGGTCGTGCAGGATATTTTCATGACTGAAACCGCACAACTGGCCGATGTCGTTCTGCCGGCGACTACGTTTGCCGAAAAAGAAGGCACCGTAACCAATACTGAAAGGCGCGTTCAGTTGATGCGCCGCGCCATACAGCCGTGGGGCGATTCCAAACCGGATTGGCAGATAATATGCATGCTCGGCAAGAAATTGTCGTCTGTTCTCCGCAGGAACGAACCGGCATTCGGCAACGTGTATTTTGACTATGATTCCCCGGCTGAAATTATGGACGAAATCGCGTCTCTTTCGCCGGTTTACGGCGGCATTTCATATGACCGGCTCGGCAAGATCGGGCTCCAGTGGCCGTGCCCGGATAAGAACCATCCTGGTACGAAGTTCCTGCATAAAGACAGGTTCAGCAGGGGCCAGGGCAGATTCAACGTGGTGGAATTCCGTCCGCCCGCGGAATCCGCGGATAACGAATATCCGTTTACGCTTACAACCGGCAGGGTGCTTTATCATCTGCACGGCGGGTCTATGACCAGAAGAAGCACAGGCCTTGATTTCATACTCCACGAGGGCTATGTTGAAGTGAATCCCGAAGATGCTGAACGCCTTGGTTTTCAGCACGGCCAGCATGTCAACGTGACATCGCGCCGCGGCACTATAAAAATCAAAGCGAATGTTACGGATAAAGTGCCTCCGGGCACGGTGTTTATCCCGTTTCATTTTGCGGAATGCGCGGCAAATATCCTTACTAATAACGCCCTTGACCCGGTGTCAAAGATACCGGAATATAAGGTGTGCGCGGTGCGTATCGAAGTATGAAGAATGAAAAATGAAGAATGAAGGATTGTTGGGATTTATTGACTGGATGATTTGGTGATTTAATGATTGGCGACGGACGCGTAATCGTAAATCATCAAGTCATCCAGTCACCAAATCATTAAATTGCCGAAAAGTTTCGTCAAGTCCCTGTAAATATCGTCGTTGTTTCGTCGTTCAGTCGTTTCGTTGTTTAGTTGTAATGTATGAATCGCATATCGGATAAAGAAGCCGTTCAGATGTTTCACAGCCCGGGCCTTTTGCCTGCCGGCCTTATGGCGGACAGGTTGAGGCAGGAATTGCATCCCGATAATACCGCTACATTTATTATTGACCGCAACATCAATTACACGAACATCTGCACAGCGCATTGCAAATTCTGCGCCTTTCACAATGATAAGGGATACCTGTTGTCAAAAGACGCCCTGGCGGAAAAGATCCGTGAGACCGTTGAATTGGGCGGTACGCAGATTCTTCTGCAGGGCGGCCTGCATCCCGGCCTGCCTTTGGAATTTTACGAGGACATGATGGGATTTATCAGGGAGAATTTCAAGATACACGTACACGCATTTTCCCCGCCGGAGATATGCAATATTTCCAATATAAGCGGTTTGGGCATCAAGGAAGTTATAAAAAGATTGAAAGACTCCGGGCTTGACAGCATTCCGGGCGGCGGCGCTGAGATACTCGTGGACAGCGTAAGGGCCGGGGTTTCGCCGAATAAATGCACGGTATCGGAATGGCTTGAGGTAATGCGTACCGCGCATAAGGCGGGCCTGCGTACCACGGCTACCATGATGTTCGGTTTTACGGAAACCGTTGAAGACAGGGTGGAACATCTGGAGAAGATCCGGCTTTTGCAGGACGAGACAGGCGGGTTTACTTCGTTCATACCCTGGACATTTCAGCCGGGTAATACCCGGATGAGCTATTTGCGCACCGCGGGCGGAGTTGATTACCTGAAAACGCTTGCGATTGCGAGGGTATTTCTGGATAACATCCCCAACATACAGGCGTCATGGGTAACACAGGGCAATAAGGTGGCCCAGGCGGCGCTCAGATTCGGCGCGAATGATATCGGGAGCACGATGATTGAAGAAAATGTCGTTTCCGCCACGGGGGTGTCTTTTGAAGTAACAAAAGAAGAACTTATAGGGCTGATTGCCAACGCGGGATTCACGCCGGCACGGAGGGATTCGTCCGTGGATTTTGCTCCAAGACAGGTTTTTTAGTTGAAGAAGCCCCATTTCTCAGGACGTTTTAACAATATCCCGGCAGGATGACTCTTCTTTTTTTGCGTTGTTGATTATCACTGTCAACGTAACCGTTCCCAGATGTTCTTCCATGCACTTTTTCATTGCCTTCCATGCCAGCCGCGCCGCGCATTTTTCGTTTCTTGAACAAAATCCCGGCGAGTCAAGGCATTCCACAATGTCCATGCTCGTTTCGGTTACCTTCATTATGTCGTAGAGGCTTATTTCTGACGGGTTGCGTTTTAACATATACCCGCCGTTCGGGCCTCTTACGCTGGATACGAAACCGGCTGACTTGAGAATTGAAAAAATCGCTTCAAGGTATTTCTTTGAAATCTGCTGGCGTTCTGAAATGTCCTGCACCCTGACGGGTTGTTCGTCATGGTGTTCCGCAAGATCAAGGAGCGCCCTCAGGGCATACCTCGTCTTAGTTGAAATTTGCATACAGGTCCGTCCTCCAAATGTTTAACGCTTTTCCCTCGTTTTCCCATTGGATAAGTTATATATTACCAAATGACAACTCAAAAAGCAAGGAAAAAATTTTAAATATGGTAAGGCTTCAGTGAAGGTCTCAATTTCATAAAAATCAAATACAGGATTTTGTAGAGACACGCGATCGCGTGTCTCTACAGAGTTTGATTGCTTTTTAATTCTTAAAAGCGACCTTCACTGAGGCAATACATAATCGCAGTCATTTTAGTTGCACTTGTCTGATGATTTTGTATAATTCCATCTATGTCAAACACAGGCGATACGATAGTTGCCGTATCCACACCGCCCGGGGCTTCCATCCTCGGCATAGTGCGGTTGAGCGGCAGTGATGCGTTCCGTATAATATCTGAATTTATAAATAAACCCGCCGAAGGCCTCAGGAATTTGCCGTGCTATTCCGTTGTAAACGCGCGTTTCCGGCTGAAAACGCTCAGGCGTTCCATGAAAATCGCGTTGTTTCTGATGAAAGCGCCTTATTCTTTTACAAAAGAAGATGTCGTCGAAATACACGTGTGGGGCCTGCCATTTTTAATGAGGGCAATTGTTGATGAATTGGCTTCTGCCGGCGCGCGGCTTGCCCAGCCCGGCGAATTTACCCGGCGCGCGTTTCTCAACGGAAGGATAGACCTTGCCCAGGCCGAATCCACTCTTTCCATAATATCGGCGCAGAGCGAGGCCGAACGCAGGCAGGCCGTCGCAGGCGTTAAAGGCGTATTTTCAAAAAAAATCCATGGGCTTTCCCGCAGGATAGTTGACCTGATGTCATTTATTGAGGCCGGTCTGGATTTTTCCGACCAGGATATTGAAATTACGCCGCCTGAAGCGGTTAAATCCGAACTTGCCGGAATTATCCATGAAATAAAACAAACCCTGAGCCAATACCGGCTGAACAGGGTTTATGATGAAAAATTAAGAATAGCCGTAATAGGCAGGACTAATGCCGGCAAGTCAAGCATTTTCAACCGGCTTGCAAAGGAACGCAGGAATATAGTATCCAAAACTGCCGGCACTACGAGAGACGCCGTTGAGCATACGATAAGACTCGGACACATGGCGGTTTCGGTTTACGATACCGCCGGCATAAGAAACCCCAGGAGCGAAATTGAGAAAAATAGTATTGAAGTTTCATACCATACCCTGGAAATGGCGGACCTTGTCCTGCTTGTTTTTGACGGCTCCAAAAAATCCTCCGAAAACCTTGAAGATATATCGCAGAAATTATACGGCAGAAAATGCATTATCCTTATAAATAAGACCGATTTGAAGATGAATATTCGTATGAACGCCATAAAAAAGGCCTTTCCCGATGTGCCGGTAATTTTCACTTCCGCAAAGACCGGCAGGGGGATAGCGGAATTGAGGAGGAGGATCGTTGAGGAGATTACCGGAAAGCACACGGCGGTCAGGGAATTCGGTTTTATTTCCGGCATACGGCATGAATCGGCGTTAAAGAACGCGTTAAAAGCTCTGGAACTGGCCTCTGAAGGGCTTAGCACAGGCATGGAATTTGTTGCCGCTGATATAAGAGAGTCATTGAATAACCTCGGCGAAATCACAGGCGAAACTACGGCTGAAGATATACTGGATAATATATTTTCAAGGTTTTGCATTGGAAAGTAACGTGAATTCATGTTGGAGAGTTAAGGGGTTGCCCGCCTACGCCAAAGGCTTCGGCGGGTGAAGGGGTTACGGAGTTTAGGAGTTACGGAGTTACGGGATTCTTTGATATAACATTAAGGAGTAATAAGGCAAAATGAAGAAGGAAGGACGGACAATAGGTAAAGGTGATAGAATGATAGGGTGATAGGACTTTCGTCCTTCGTTATAATCTGTGCGCCTCTGTGCGCTCTGTGGCTACATTAGTCATTAATTCGGTTAATCTGTTGTGAAAAAGCAAATCAGTTCAGTCCGTTGTTCAAATCGTAAATATTGCGGTAAATATTTTTCAGGCTGACGTTTTTTATTTGCTTTTTTCAGGTTTTTGGCGTAAAATAACAATATGAGCTTGGAAGTGAATAGTTTAAAAAGCAACAGCGATATCAGGCTGTATTACAAACTTGACCCCGGCGAGCCCGGCATGTTGAAAAGCGCCCGGGCGGAAACTTCCACCCTGCAGGTCACCGGCCAGGAGACGCGTAATCTCCAGCGTCTGCGGCATAACGCGTTTGTTGACGGCAAGGTTGTGATATCGTCCGGCATTACCTATGCGAGGGGGGTTGAAGGCACTATGCCCGTGGTGCGAGCGGGCCACACTCGCGTTGTTTCTGCGGATGATACCAAGCCGATGAGTGTTATTCCGGATATTCTTTCACAACCGCCCGTGCAGGATAGTCCGGTTAAACTTCCCGGAACCCAGGACGCGCCGGCAGATGCGGCAGATGCGCCTGATTCGTACAATGCCGTTGATGACGAAGAAAAAAACGCTTCCGGCCTTGGTATAGGCGGATTTGCGCAGGATACGCCGCAGGAGATTGACCGCGAAAAACAACAATTGAAAATCCAATACGACAGGCTGGAACAGCAAGAAAAACAATCACAATTCAATCCCGCCGGTGATGCCGGCCGGGCGGAACTTGACAATCAGCTTGAAGACCTCAGGAAAGAAATCAATAAACTGGATTTTAAGAAATTGACGGAAGCCAACAACAGGATTAACGGATTTCTTACGGAGACCGGGGCGTTAAAGGCAGGCAATCTATCAGGACATACGGACATCAGTGTATGAAATTCAAATTCTCCGCAATATTTGCAATAACTGCAATCATATCAGCCCTGGCAATAACCGGTTGTGTTGAAAGAAAAGTCACCATCCGTACCGAGCCTTCAGGCGCGACTCTTCTCCTTGACAGCGCTCCGGCAGGCCAGACACCGTACACGTTTCCGTTCATTCACTACGGGGTGAGGGAAATCATAATCAAAAAAGACGGCTATGTGACCGTTAAAGAGGATATTGATGTCTCGCCTCCGCTCTATCAGCGCTTCCCGATTGATTTGTTTTTCGAGGCTCTGCCTTTTACCATAACAGACCAGCAGGAATTTGTTTATAACCTTACGCCTGTTTCAGAAATAGACGAGAAGGAACTCCTTGAACGCGCGAAAGTGCTGAGGAGCGAGCTTGAACTTACTAATCCCAAACCAGAAGTTCCTCCGAAACAATAACCACAGAGCGCACAGAGCCGCCGGAATCCGTGAGTTGAGAATTGAGAACCGTAATCCATAGCACGAAATTCTAAACTCTAAACAAATTCAAAATCCTAAATCAAAATTTCCAAATCCGACGAGTCGGCGTGTTTCGGTCATTTGAGCATTGAGCAACATTGAATCCATTGGCTACATTGCAATGTTGCGAATACTGAGCTTCGCGCAGCGAAGCGAATGTGAGAACTTTGGATTTGTTTAGAGTTTCGGATTTAGTGCTTAGAGTTTTTGTTATAAAGAGCCAATGGCTGTATTGCCTGCAAGCTGTCACCAAATGCCCGGTCTTCGGCTTTGACGGGATGGCCAGCTTTACAAAGTCGTCGTCGCTCTCTGAGTCCTCTGTGCGCTCTGTGGCTAAATCCGTATCGTCGTTTCGTTATTCAGTCGTTTAAACAACTTTTCAATCTTGGAATCTTCTATTCTGCAACCATTTACTCGTAATCTTAAAATCTTCTAATCAGGGGATAAATATGCTTCGAGAAAAAATAGACTTAAAAGGCAAGAGGGTGACCGTTATGGGCCTCGGCCTTTTCGGCGGCGGAGCGGGGATAACCCGTTTCCTTTCTTCGCGCGGCGCGCTTGTTACTGTGACCGACCTTAAAGACGGCGAGGCCTTGCGCAAATCCGTTGAATCACTTGAGGATTGCCATAATGTTACTTTTCATCTCGGCGGCCATGTTGAAAAGGATTTTTCTGATACGGATATGGTCATCGTGAATCCCGCGGTGCCGCCGGAATCGCCATTTCTGCGGATAGCTGAAAAGAGCGGCGTGGCGCTTGAATCTGAAATGAATCTTTTTTTCAAGCACTGCAGGGCGAGGAAAATCGGGATAACCGGCAGTAACGGGAAGACTACAACGGCTGCTCTTATAGCGGAAATATTAAAGGCCGATATCGTGGACAAAAAGTCAGATTCAAAACTGTGGCTCGGCGGTAATATAGGCAGGCCTTTGATAGAATTCGCGCATCAAATCAATCCCCGGGATATGGTTGTTCTTGAAATATCCAGTTTCCAGTTGGAACACCTCGGCGCCATCGGCGTAAGCCCGAACATTTCCATAGTGACAAACGTGCATCCGAATCATCTTGACAGGCATAAGACCATGGAAAACTATGCGGGCGCGAAAAGGAATATAGTTTCAAGCCAGCGGAAAGGGGACTATGCGATACTTAACGCGGACGACCCGATTCTTGCCGGCTGGGGCGCCCAGTGCGGCGGCAATGTGCGTTGGTTCAGCAGGCAGAAAAAGGTTGTTGAGGGCGCGTATATCACCGGTGACGAGATAATCATCGTGCGGGACGGGAAAGAATCGCGCATAGGCAGTGTTGCCGGGGCCAAACTTCCCGGCGGGTTCAACCGCGAAAACATGCTTGCCGCGGCGTGTTGTTGTCATATATGCGGCGCCAATCCAGAGACTATTATTAAAGTGCTTAATGAATTTCCGGGCGTGGAGCACAGGCTGGAATTTTGCGGGGAGATAGATGGCGTAAGGTATTATAACGATTCCATAGCCACGGACCCGTCGGCGGCAGAGGCCGCGATAAGGGCGCTGAAAAAAGATATTATACTTATAGCCGGCGGCAGGGAAAAGAAACTTCCGTTTGACGATTTCATAGACGCGGTGGCAAGGCATGTGAAGACAGCGGTGCTCATGGGAGAATGCGCTGATAAATTGGAAGGCTTGATGAAGGCCGGGGCAGGGGGCGTGAAGATACTCAAGACAGGGCCTTTGTTTGAGGATGCCGTAAAAAGGGCAAAGGCGGAGGCGCGAAAGGGCGATATAGTCCTGATGTCGCCGGCATGCACGAGTTATGATATGTTCAATAACTTCACGGAACGGGGAGACGCGTTCAAGAGACTAATTAAAAATTAATTTTGTCATTAAATGGCTAATGTATTACGTATAAGGAATTGGAGATTTTAAATCGTATGTATCGCCCAAATCTTGTGCAATGCCTTCCAAATCCGGAAACAAGGTAGACCTGCTGATTCCAAGCTCTTTTAATTCGCAATATATGGATTTGCAATGTGCCGTGGAAATATAAAACGGATGCAGGAACCCTTTGCTAATCAAATCCGTATCGGTGAAATAATCATTAATACTTCTTTTGTCGTTGCCCCAAATTATAAATCTGCTATTTTGCACCTGCATCCTGATATGTATATACCTTCCCCCGATTGCCATTGGCGCCCTATGATTAGAATCTTCACCAGACCATGCAGACCAGATTCTGTCGTGAGCAGGATTTCTCCCGTTGTTAACAGCTTCATCTTCAGCAGTGCCTGGAATAATTGATGACTTTGAACCTGTCCAGTTTAATATGTGTGGATTCAGCACCCAAACTATCGGTTTGTAGTGCTCATTTTTAGCTTTTAACCAACCTTCAATTGCAAAGAAAAGCGCAGCGGCAGAGCTTGCTGTCCAATCCAATAATCTCGTAGGAAGTCCATGATGTTGAGCTAAGAAAAGCCAGCCGGCATAATCATCCAACGGGAGAGATGCTGTTATCAAAGAAGATTGCCTGCGAAATGCCCAGTTTATTTCAACTTCATCAAATTTCTGCTCAATGCGAAAAATTTTAGGAAGCAATGGCCAATCATTGGCTTGTCCCCTGAACCATGCGGAATAACGCCTTTTTTCTAAATCAGGCCTTACTGTTTGGTCCAATTCTATTCTGTCGTGCATGGCAGTAACAGTTACCTGCCATTTTGAATCTATATGCGTCTTTATTTTCGTCAGATAATCCGGAACGGAAGTTATTGAATTATTGTCCATCGGTAGTACTCCTAATAGAATTTAGCGTGCAAAGATTATGATTATGCTTTCTTTGCAAGGTAATAACATTTGCATTTTTCGCATTGCCAATAGCTGTGAGTTTTCTCTTCATGTGCCAGTACTAATTTCCCCTTGCATTCATCAGGGAAAGCCCCTTCTTTTTCAGTGCAAAACTCCGGTTTCGTTTTTAGTTTTGGCAAATCAATTTTATTTCGTTGATTGCCATCATGCTGGATATGCTTTTTCATTATTTCTTCGTTGAAAATCTCGTTAAGAAAACTAAAGATTGCATTTGCGAACAAACATAGCGTTTCCCAATCTCTTTTCATTGCGTCAGAACTTTCACGGAACTTTCCTTCTCTGAGGAATCGTACTGTTCTGTATTCTTCGTCACTTGCAGACTTCCCTGAAAAAGAAAAAACTATTAAAGGGCCTCGGTTCGGTAAAAAAGGCGCCATTGGTTGAAAATGATGAACTGCTTTGTTGCGAATAACCCTAATTCTTTCAATTTGCGGATATTCCTTTCGTGTCCATGCACACAATGGTTTCATTTCTATTTTAGTCACTTCTATCTTTAGTTTTTTACCGAAACTTTGCGCTGCCTTTGCAATTTCTGTTAGCAGTTCAATTGCATTTCCACAGTATAAGTAAAAGTCATCAATTCTTGAATTTACTTGAGAATAATTAGCCTTAGATAATGTTATAAGCAAACCGCAAAAACATTCTCCGATTTTTTCGTATTCACGAAGTACATCTTCTTTTATTCTTCTGTCAGACAGTCCGTACATCCGGGCATACCCCATAGTTTCGCCTTCATTTCGCCATCCGATAATATTTCCCCAGAATTTGCCTAATTCGGTTATTTGTGAGGCGGAAATAATATCAACGGCAGTGGCAAGGGTTCCTTTAGGCAAATCATCTGGGAATTTTTTCTTGCTCATAAAACAAATCTATCCTTAATTTTGTCTTTTTCTATCCGTATATATATAGCTTGGTTAGATACTTCAAGTGTAGATGAGATATAAGACTCAATGATTTCCCAAATATAATCTTTTGATAATTCGGAATAGCCTTCGGTTCTTTTTATGTCTTCAATTACAGACGGAATCAATTCCTTAAGTTTGTTCCCCGGCACTAAGACTAATCCTGCAAAACAATTTGCCTGATATTCCATCATTCTATACTGTTTATCTGGCATTCTGTTAATGTATTCTTGCCATTTTTCTATAGAGTCTACTTTATACTCAAAATATTGAGAGTGCATGATAATATGTCCAATTTCATGAGCAAGTGTGAATCTATATCGTGAAGGGCGTCCGTCATAGATGAATTGGTCTACAGCAATAGCAGTCCGGTTTCCATAAGTAAAACCGTCCGTTTCAATAACTTTTTGCAGGCCGGGAATAGGAATAATGTCAAGTTTTAATTGAAATTCCGCAATTTCTTCAATAGGAACTGGGATTGTTCCCGACGAATGATAGTTGACCAGAAATTCGTCCGCTATTTTCCTGATTTCTTCGTAATCTCTATATGTGATATCAATGCCAATTCCCATTCTTTTAGGCCTTTCGGATTTTTTCAATCAGTTCCTTTAATTGCTCGCCAGAGAGTTTCTGGCCACGCATAGTTCGGAAGACCATAGGCAGTTTTTGAACCAGTTCGGCGTCATTGAGAATCTCGTCCGGAAGTTTTCCAGCTGACGCGCGCGCAAGGTCAAAAAACTGATACCACTCGTCTGAGCCTTCTTTAATCTTCAGATATCCGGCATATTCTTCAAGTTTCTCCCGTTTCTGAGGCGGTGGAAGGATTCCTCTTTCCATTCGGCTTAAATTGCCGGCATCAAGTCCATGTTCTTCGCAAAAACGCCGCAAGGTAAAACCCAAGGATATTCTTTTGTTTTTGAAGAATTCTCCAAAAACCTTTGAACCGGTAGTAGACATAACGAACCTCCTCATTTATAGACATCTATTCAGAATATCGCCCTGTTGTTATAATTATACAACATCATGTTGGTTTTGTCAAGAGAAAAATGGTTTTTTAGAATTTTAGAGTTTTTTCTTCAGGTTTTTGATAAACTTCAGATTTATATGTTCTGTATGTTATTGATAAAGAAACCGGAATTAGATGTCAAATCAGACATATCTGCATGCTCCGTAACAGATTAAAATCCACCAAATTACAATATATCAATATTAACACTGTTTCCGGATAAATCAAGAATTTCTATGTCGCAGGAGGAAGGAGAAAAAACGTAATACATTTTGCTTCTCACATCTTACCTTTAACCTATTCCCTCACCCCTCACGAGTAATTTATACTTTGTAGTTTGTACTTTGGCACGTTCACGGCCGTTCCCTCACCCCTCACCCCCCACCCCTCATTCCTAATTACGGCGCAAGCATTGAGAACGGATAGAAGGGCAGATTTCTAAGGAACCAGAAGAGTAATACAGCGCCGAAGAATATCCATGTCCACAAGGCCGGTATGTTGTTAAACGGCATGGCTCTGCCGGTGAATCTGCGTATGATGGCGGTTATGAATGAATATGCCATGATAACGGCGGTTAAGACCATCAGCGGATTAAAGCCCAACGCTTTTAAGGGATGGCCTGTGAGTAACTGGTGCAATCCGCGCAGGGAACCACAGCCGGCGCAATACAATCCTGTTGCCGCGTGAAATATACATGGCGGATAAAATCGGTATTTCAGCGGATCAAACAAAAACAAGATAATTGCGCAAAAAATTACAAAGACAAGAACTGCCGGCCAAAACGCCTTTTGGGCAAAAGCTCCGGTTAAACATATTTTTTGATTATCGGCGGTTTTCATTTGGATGGATTTCATTTCCTCAGGGAATAGGCAAATATAGCTATAAATATGCCGGCGCCGAACGACAGCCAGCAGAAAAATTTCGCGTTATCCGACGCCTTGACGGCTGAATTGTAGTTGCCCGAGGCCAGGTGGGATTTGACCTGTGCGGCGTAATATATGGCGGCTATGCCGAGAGGTACACAACACCCCAGTGTTACAAGGATGGACGGTATCAAATATGTTTTTACTTCCGGTGAATTCCGGTAATCGTAGTAAGATGGGGGTTGGGACGGGTTTGGCGGTTTAGGCATTGTCTGTGGGAACAGGTTTGCCGTAATGGTGAGCGTATTGTTGCATACGGGACACCTGACCACAGTTCCAATCATATCCTCTTGCAGGGTTAACAACTGCGCGCAGAACGGGCATTTTGCAATAACCTGTTGCATAATTTGGATATTAACATTTTGGTTTCCTGTAGTCAAGCATTTTGTTTTGCAAAATAACCCATAAATTTAATTGACAATTTAATCCTGATATACTATAATTAAAATCTTGCGGAGGAGAAGATTTTGCCACAGAGTGCACAGAGGACACAGATAATAACGACTCTTAAAGATTGACGATATGGCTAAGAAAGTCGTAGACGAATATAGGGAGGTAATCTGTAGCTGAATAATTATTAGCGTTTATCCGCGATTTAAAAATCATCGTCGTTCTCTGTGTTCTTTGCGGCTATAGTTTTTGATTGCGATTTTGCTGTTTTAGAGGTGTTTTATAATATATGAAATGTCCAGGCTGTGGCGCTGACAATCCTGATGGAGTGAAATTCTGCGGCGAATGCGGCGTAAAGCTCGCAAACATTTGCCCGTCCTGCGGCGCGCAAAATCCGCCTAACGTAAAGTTTTGCGGCGAATGCGGCACTCCGCTTGCCAAAAAGCCTGCAGTGCCTCCCGCACAACCTCCGGCGCAGGCGCCTCAGGCACCCGCACCGCCGGCTTATCCGCCCCAGCAGTACCCGGGCCAACAACAGCAGGGCTATCCCCCCCAGCAGCAGCAGGGTTATCCGCCCCAGCAGTATCCGGGCCAACAACAGCAGGGTTATCCGCCTCAGCAGTATCCGGGCCAACAACAGCAGGGTTATCCGCCTCAGCAGTATCCGGGCCAACAACAGCAGGGTTATCCGCCTCAGCAATACCCGGGACAGCAACAGCAAGGTTATCCTTCTCAGCAATACCCAGGTCAGCAACAGCAGGGTTTTCCTCCACAGCAATATCCGGGACAGCAGGGGCCTCTTCAGCAGTCACCGCAGGGTCCTTCACAAACGGGCGGCACGAGGGTCGGTGATACGGGGTATTTCCCCAAAGAGACCCAGGTTCTTACCCGGCGCGATGAATTGAAAAACGTTACTATTATATTTGCAGATGTCAAGGGTTTCACAAGCCTCAGCGAAAAATTGCTTCCCGATGAAGTCAAGGACGTCATGGACGAATGCTTTGCCGGTATGGAAAAGGAAATCAAAGGCAACGGCGGCGTAGTTGATAAATACATCGGCGATTGCGTAATGGCGCTTTTCGGCGCGCCGGTCGCTCATGAAAATGATCCCCAGAGGGCTGTTAAGGCCGCAATCGGCATGC
Source organism: Planctomycetota bacterium (assembly GCA_016220095.1). Classification (GTDB taxonomy): domain Bacteria; phylum Planctomycetota; class MHYJ01; order JACQXL01; family JACRIJ01; genus JACRIJ01. Next base: position 27,430 of record JACRIJ010000121.1, read on the forward strand.
AGGCGTCTTTGCAGAGATTCGCCAAAAAACTCATGAGCGAAAGGGGATTTTCCATCAATATGCGCGTAGGCATTAATACGGGTAAAGTACTCGCGGGCAATGTTGGCAAGGATTTTTCCGATTTTACGGTGATGGGCGACGCGGTCAATCTGGCATCGCGCCTTGAACATATGGCGCCTGTGGGCGGCATTTTGATTTCGCACAATACTTATAAACACGTGCGCAAGCATTTTCTTTTCAAAAAAGTAGGCCCCGTGGAAGTCCGCGGCCTGCAGAGGCAGGTTGACGTTTACGAAGTGCTCGGCGAAAAAGAACTCGCGCCTATCCTGTTTACGTTTGATGTCGCCGGCGTAAAACCCAGCATGATAGGAAGGGAAAGGGAAATAACAACGCTCAAATCCATCTTTAAGGAAGTGATGGAAGAAAAATACCCGAAAATCGTAATGATGACCGGTGCGCACGGCGTAGGCAAATCAAGGCTGATTTACGAATTCGCGAAATACATGGAAGGCCTTCCTGACGCCGTTTATTACAGGGTAGGCAAAGGTGCTGAGAATTCGCCGTCTTCGTACTGGATAATTTCCGAAATATTGAAGAGCCATCTTGATATTTCTCCTGAAGACGGTATTGAAGGGATGGAGGAAAAAATATACACGACCATTCTCGGATATACGCCCAACAAGACGGAAGCGCTTGAAATAACGCATTTCGTCGGCAATCTCATGGGCCTGCCGCTGAATGACAGCCCGATTCTCAAACCGTATAAGGACAATCCTAAACTGCTCCAGCAGTTGATGTTCAAGTCTCTCGTAACCTTGTTTACGCTGAGTTCCCGGAAAACGCCGCTTATCATCGTGGCTGAAGACATTCATTGGGCCGATCCGGGCACCCTTGACGCCCTTACATACGTGGCAATGGCCATTGAAAACGCCCCTGTAATGATACTTACGACGGCGAGGGAGGACCAGTTTCCCGCAAAGGATACATTCTGCAAAAACCTTCCTAATTTCATAACCATTACGCTCGCGCCTTTAAGCGAAAAATACAGCGCGCGCCTTGTCAATGAAATCCTTGTAAGGGTCAAAGAAATACCGGAACGCCTGATAAGCCAGGTTATAAAAAAAGCTGAAGGCAATCCTTATTACATAGAAGAAATCATTAAAGACCTGATTGAACGCAATATCATCAGCACAATAAACGAAACCCTTCCGGACGGCACGTCCAAAGAGAAATGGTTCATAAAGGAAGAAGCTCTTACGGAGCTCGTAGTGCCTGAAACGCTTGAAGGTTTGATACAGACCAGGATTGACCGTCTGCCTGATATTGACAAGGTGCTTTTGCAGGAGGCGTCAATCGTCGGCAGGGATTTCTGGGAATCAGTGCTTATGTCGCTGGAAAAGAAATTGTACGAAGATAATCCCGGCCTTGTGCTCCCTCCGATGCATCAGAGGATAGTGGGCATTGAACAGAAGGAATTCGTTTATCAGAAGCCAATTTCTTCTTTTACCGATGATACCGAATATACGTTTAAACATACGTTTACGAGGGATGTGATTTACAGTACGATTCCCGGCAAGGTGAAAAAGAACTTTCACGGCGTTGTCGCGGCATGGCTGAAAGACAGGACAAAGGATTCTTCGGAAAAATACGCGTCCCTTCTCGCGTTCCATTACGAAAACGCCGCCCAGCCGGATATCGCAAAGGATTTTTACTTGAAGGCCGCTGAAGCCGCGAAGGAAGTTCACGATAATATCAAAGCCATTGCAATGTATAAAAAGGTTCTTGAACTTAACAAAGACGGCGACAAGGATTTTTTCAGGAAGACCAAGAAACCCATCGCGGAATTGTACGCTATTATCGGGCGTTTTGACGACGCGCTTATCTATCTGAACGAACTTCTTGACATAGAAACCGATATGGCCGAAAGGGCCGACCTCCTCGCTGATATTGGAAAAGTTTATGAACGCAAGGGCGAATACCAGTTATCTCTTAAGAACTATACGCAGGGCAAAGAACAGATATTGAGCCTTCCTAAGAAGACGGTAGGCATTGTAATGGGCAAGATACTTAACGGCATGGCCGGCTCTTATCTGAGAAGGGGTGAAAACGATTTTTCACTGGCAAGCGCCACGGAATCGTTCAACATGCTCAAAGAGCAGTTTGGTGATGACCAGAATCCCAAGGTTATGCGGGTCCTTGCCGAGACGCTTAATATCATCGGCGTAGTGCTTCAGCAAAAAGGCGATTTTACGCCTGCTATGGATAATTTTAAAAAGGCGATGACGCTGAATGAAAAAATAAGCAATGCGCATGGCGTGTCCGTTAACATGAACAATATCGGCATCATACATCTTATGCAGGGCGAACTTGACGAGGCCAAGGTTTATTACGAGCGTTCGCTTGACCTTGCGGAAAAAGTCGGCGATATGATACAAAAGGCAAACGCCTTGAGCAATGTCGGCATCGTGCTTCAGCGCAAGTATTATTACGAAAAGGCGCTGATTACTTATAACGAATCGCTTAAAATACGCGAACGTATCGGCGATAAGACCGGCATGACGTCTTCCATCGTAAATATTTCCATGATGGACCTTATGCTGGGCAATACCGAGAAGGTTCAAGACCTTCCAAATAGAGCGGCCCAGATCGGCATTGATACGCAGGATAAGGTGTGGCAGTGGTTCCAGAACGGCCTTCTCGGCGGCGCCGCTCTCATTAATAACGATACAAAACAGGCCCTTGAAAAATTCGACATTACCCTGAAACTCGCCGAAGAAATGAAGAGCATTTATTATCAGGCAATATCCCTATTGCAGTTCGTGGAAACTTACCTCCAGGCGAAGGAATACCAGAAATCAATTGAAACGGCCATGAAAGTAAAGGAATTGTTCGGTAAAATGAACGATAAAGATAACGTTATCCAGGTCAATATACTTCTTGTGGAAAATTACGTCCATATCAATGACCTTGTTTCGGCTAAGGCAATAATAGATGAGATTGCCGAACTTATTAAAGCCAGCAATGACAAGGATATGCAATTTAAGTATAACTACGCGCTTGCGAAATACTATTCGGCCCTTGCCGCGTCAAGCCAGCCCCCGGATAACTGCAAACAAATGGCCAAAGACCATTATCAGCAAGCGATTGAAATAAAGGAATTCATTGCTAAAAATATTGAAAGCGAAACAATCCGCACTAAATACCTTTCAAAGCACGATATCACTGAAGTAAGGAGAAAACTCCAGGAGATCGGGAGTTAGCGCGTAAAACCAATTGGGAAAAGGCGAGGGCACAGGGAACGACGATTTTAAACAGGGACTTGACGAGACCTTACGAAAATTTAATGATTTAGTGACTGGATGATTTAATGATTTACCCTTCGGTTTTACCTCAGGGTAAACGATTACGCGTCCGTACGTCAATTATCAAGTCGCAAATCATCCCATTAAATCCCAACAGGTTTGATGAGACGCAACATGTTGCGTCTTCACCTTCATTTTTCATACTTCCTTCTTCGTAATATGCGTCCGGATTCTAAAAAGTTTTTCTTAATCACCCTCGGCTGTAAAGTCAATCAGTATGAAGCTGAATTGATGCGGGAAACTCTTCTCGTCCGCGGTTACTCGGAAACATCCGTGCCTGAAGATGCCGCGTTGTGCATAGCCAATACCTGCACGGTTACCAATTCTGCCGATTCCAAATCCCTCAAGGCGATAAGGCATTTCCGGCAGGTAAACCGCACGGCTAAGGTTGTTATTACGGGATGCTCTACGGCGATTGGCGCGGATGCCCTGAGGAAACTTGTGCCTGATTCAACCATTCTGCCTAACGTGGATAAGTCGGACATCCTTTCTGTTGTGGATGGTGCCGGACAGGGCGAAAGGTTGAAAGGCATTTCAAAATTCATCGGGCATACAAGGGCTTTTCTTAAAATACAGGATGGTTGTGATTTGTATTGCACCTATTGCATAATACCCGTTATACGCGGAAAACCGCTGAGCAAGCCGCTTGAGGATATTTGGGTTGAGGCTTCGGCGCTTGCGAATTCAGGATATAAGGAAATCATTCTTACAGGCATACACCTTGGTTCATACGGCAGGGACCTGTTGCCGGCGGTATCGCTGATGGATGCCGTTAGGCGTATGCTGACCATAAAGGAAATACGGCGCATTCGGCTAAGTTCCATGGAAGTAAATGAGATTTCGGACGATGACGTGCGGTTCATTGCGGAGAATCCGCGCGTATGCCCGCATTTCCATTTCCCGCTTCAGAGCGGGGATGACGGCATTTTGAAAAGAATGAACCGCCGATATGACATTGCGTTTTTCCTGAAACGCCTGGACGGCATTCGTAAGGCAATAACCCTGCCGGGTTTTACTACGGATGTCATAGTGGGTTTTCCGGGCGAAACGGAGAAACAATTCCAAAACACCATGGAAACCTGCGCCAAAGCCGGGTTTTCCAAGATTCATGTCTTTCCCTACAGCTCGCGTAGAAATACGCCCGCAAGCAGGTTCCCGGGCAGATGCCAGCAGGCGGAACTTAAAGGGCGTTTGAGCAGGCTTAAGGATTTGGAGAAAAAATTGGCTGTTGAATACAAGAATAATTTTCTTAATAAAGAGGCATGCGTGCTCGTTGAAAAGGGCCGCGACAAAAAAACAGGCTCTTTGTGCGGGTTTACGGAACGTTATGTAAAGGCGCTTTTTGAGGGTGGAGATAACTTGAAAAATACCTTCGCAAATGTCAGAATAGACGCAGTTAAAGCGGATTACTGCACCGGCGTGATAACGAGTAGCGGGTAACGAATAGTGAGTAGCGAGGGGACGACGATGAAAGGTGAGAGGTGAACATGCGACAGTTGAGCGACAGACGAACAACGGAATGACTGGGCACTAACCACTGACCACTTATGTTTCGTATCTTCGCGGCAAAAAAGGATGTAAAATATGAAAAAAATAAATATTGACCTGCTTTTGACGAATGCGTCGCAAGTCGTGACTATCGTGCCGTCAATGGCGCAAAATGCGCCGCGGCGCGGCGTTGAGATGTCGGAATTGAATATCATTGAAAACGCCGCTGTAGCGGTCAAAAAGGGCATGATTGTATGGACAGGCAGTTCCGCGGAAGCGAAAAGAAATTTTTCCGCGAAAAAGAACTATGACTGCAAAGGCCGGATTGTAACCCCGGGATTGGTTGACCCGCATACGCACCTGATTTTTCCGGCAACGCGCGAGGAAGAATTTGAATTGCGCATCAAGGGCGCTACATACCTGGAAATAGCCGCTAAAGGCGGCGGCATAAAGGCGACCGTCAGGAAACTGCGGGCCGCCGGCAGGAACGGACTCAAAACCCGCGCCATGGGCCACCTTAAAGCCATGCTTATGCACGGCACGACGTCCATAGATGCCAAGAGCGGTTATGGATTGGATATGGATAATGAAATCAAATCCCTGCGGATAATTAACGAACTTGCGAAAGAACAGCCGGTGGAAATCGCCGTGACTTTTCTCGGCGCGCACGACGTGCCCGAAGAATATGCCGGCCGCAAGGAAGAATACGTAAAGTTTTTAATAGATAAGGCCATTCCGGCAATCGCGAAAAAACGCCTCGCGGAATTCTGCGACATATTCTGCGAAAAAGGCGTGTTTGAGATTGAGGATTCGCGCAGGATACTTACGGCGGCTAAACAGGCCGGATTTAAATTAAAACTGCACGCGGAGGAATTCGCGCAGATAGGCGGCGCCGAACTGGCCGCCGAACTCGGCGCAGTGTCCGCGGACCACTTGATGGCAATCTCCGATGCGGGCATTGAGGCTATGCGTACGGCAAGTACCATCGCGGTGCTATTGCCGGGGACGACGTTTTTCCTCGGGCTGAAAAATTACGCGCCTGCAAGGAAGATGATAGAGGCGGGACTGCCCGTGGCGCTTGCGACGGATTTTAATCCCGGCACAAGCATGACGGAATCCATGCAGATTATAATGACTATCGCGTGTACGCAGATGAAGATGACGCCTGCGGAGGCTCTGACAGCGGCAACGTTAAATGCCGCTTTTGCCATAGGAAGGGGTGATAAAACAGGAAGCATTACTTTGGGTAAACAGGCGGATATGGTGGTTTGGGATATTCCTAATTATCGCCATATACCGTATCATTACGGGGTGAATCTCGTAAAGGACGTATTTAAAAAAGGAAAACCGTGCATATTGAAATAACAAATTTGCAAAAAATCTGGAAGCCGGGCAGGGCATTGGTAGGAAAGGCCGTAAAGGCGGCTTTTTTTGCGGCAGGACGCGGACCGGGATTATTGAAAGATAAGTTGACAGTCAGTATCGTGCTGGTTGATAATGCCGGAATAATCAACGTAAACAAAAAATTCCTTGGCCGCGATACGGTTACGGACGTGATTGCGTTTAATTTGCAGGACGGTTTTACGCCGGAATCAGGCGGCGTGTGGGGCGAGGTGGTGGTATCAACCGAGAAGGCGCGGCTTGAATCAAAAAAAAGAAAATTGGATTTTAACCAAGAGGTTATGCTTTATGTCATACACGGCATATTGCATCTGCTTGGATATGACGACCATTCAGCTAAAGATATAAAAAAGATGCGGGCGAAGGAACAAGAAGCCATGCGAAAAATGAAGAATGAAAAATGAAATATGAAGGACGGGAAGAAAGAATGATAGAATGTGAGGATGATAGGTGTTAAGGAGTTATGGAGTTTAGGGGTTATGGGGTTAAAGAGTTGAGGGGTTTAGAGTCTTACGTCTCAACTTCTCCCGAAACAAGTTCGGGACAGGTGCGTATTTTGCCTGCCTGTGCGGCTTGTACTCCGAAGCCATAGCGAAGGAGGAAGCCGCTTCGGCAAAGGCAGGCGCAGAAGTTTACAAACTATAGTATTTCGTCGCGTCACTTGGCGCTCTTGACGTCCTCTGCGGCTTATTGCGTTCGTCGTCGGTTCGGATGTATGACGGCCGGAATAAACCGCAAAGTTCGCAAAGAACGCAAAGACGACGGATATTCGTATCGTCTTAGCGTAC
>JACRIJ010000122.1 GCA_016220095.1 Planctomycetota bacterium
ATGTTTACTAAATATTGGAACTTTATAATGGTAGCCGCGGGCTTTAGCCCGCGTTTGGGGATTAGTATTCCAGCGCAACCTGAAGGTTGCGGCTACCTTCAGTTACACTAAATGTTCCAATATTTAATCATCTTGGTATAAATAAGGTGAATGCGTATATGTATCTCACATCCCTGCCGCAACCCATCCGTCATTCCCTGCACCAACCGACAAGCCGGTCGTTCCGGAATACGTAATGCTCTTTTGTATTCGTAACGGAATGGTAATAAATCCATTCCTCATGGTTCTCGCATCGCGTTTTGGACGGCGCAACGTTCTTTGCTGACGGTTTGCCACGCAATATTAATATGTCTTCCATCGTTAACGGCGGCATATGTCCTGCCTTGCATCTTTTCATTATTTACATCCCCTGAACGATAAAACAGCATAGCCAACTGAAAAGTCAAAAGTAAGACGTTTAATAATTACAAATATATGCAAAAAGCATTCCATGACTATATGATATGACCGGATACTGCTGAAAGGCATAATACGTTTATAATTAAGGTGTTATGAAAATGAACGGTTAAAAGGATTTCCGGGTTTAAAGTAATGCTGTATGGAGATACCAACAGGTGTTATAGTTATCGTACAAAAAGGCCTGACGCGCACTACTGTATTTTTAACGCTTTCAGTCTGACATAGAATTGCGAACGGTTGTATTTTAGAATGCGTGCGGCGCGGGAAATATTGCCGCCGCATTCACGGATGGTTTTCAAGACAATTTCCCTTTCAAAATCCGCCTTGAGTTCCCTCAACCCCTTACTGCCATCAACAGTAAGGTTATTCGCGGCATGGCAGGCGCGGATAGTTTCAGCAAGCATAGAGACCTCAATCTTTGCCGCGCCTTTGTGCAGAACGCAAATTCTCTTGATTTCATTTTCCAGCTCGCGGATATTCCCGGGCCAGGGATAATTCATCATGGCATCCGTAGCCTCCCTGGAAAATGCCGCCGCATTATTGTCCGCAGAAAACTTATTTAGGAAATTCCTTGCCAGCAAAGGTATATCGTCTCTTCTTTCCCGTAGAGCCGGAAGGTTGATTGTTATCGTATTGATGCGGTAAAACAAGTCCTCGCGGAAAAGCTTTTTTTCTACAAGAAGTTCAACGTTTCGGTTGCTCGCGAAAACAAACCGCGCATTAACCGGCACGGATTTTTCCCCGCCTATTTTTCTTATTTCTTTTTCTTCCAATACGCGCAGTAATGTCTGCTGAAGTTTAGGGCTCATATCCGCAATTTCGTCCATAAACAGCGTGCCGCCCGAAACAATCTCAATATGCCCTTTTTTATCCGCAGACGCGCCGGTAAACGCACCTTTGGCGTAGCCGAAGAGCTCGGTCTCCAGCAGGGTTTCAGGCATGGCGCCGCAGTTTATTGTCACCAAATTTTTGTCCCTGCGCAGGCTGTTCAGGTGCAAGGCGCGCGCAACAAGTTCTTTGCCGGTACCGGTCTCCCCCTGAACCAGAACAGGCATATCGGTCGGCGCAATCTTTTCCAGCAAATTGCATATCTCACACATCACAGGTGTACCGCCTATTATCCCTGAAGAAGAGCTTTCCCGCCTGTTGTTAATCGTATTTGCCAGCACGTCCGGAATTTTAACGCCGGCCGCGCGGTCTCTGATAGAATGCATTTTATTATAAAGATTCTCGTATTCACGGCGCCTCTCATAAAGCCATATAGCATCCAGAACGTTTAAGACGGGCTTTATCCTTTTTTCAACCACGAACGCTTTTTCCGGCATGTTCATTATGGTATAAGCCCTGCTCAGCAGAAGCAATCCCTCACCGGCCAATTCGGCGGAGTTGATTTTTTTTGCTTCCTTAATAATTGCCTTAATAATCTTTTCCGCGGACTCCATCCTGTTTTCAAGCATTTCCATAAACGCGACATGAATCCTTGCTTCCAGCCCGGCCGCGGGCAAATTAAGTTTTTCGCCGTATTTTACGCACTCGTTGAACGAACGCCTCGCCCCATCATAATCCTGCACGGACATCAGGTACTCGCCTTTCAGGTGATGGAAATTAACCGGGAAAAACCTGTTGTGCGCAACGCCGTGCTCAAAATCCGAAAGTTTTTTTTCAATAATTTCCCGGGCCTTTGCCGGCTCGTTTTCATAGATATAACAATACGCAAGGCCGATTATGCCGGTATAGTATTCGTCCGCAACCATAGGATAGGTTGACATGCCGTATTTGCTGAAATACTCCTCAACCTTCCGAAATTGCCGTATGGCCGGGCCGATATTGCGCAAAAGCATCAGGTTGCTTCCTATCATCACCGACGGATAAACGCGATACGCGGGTTCAAGCCGATGTTTAAACGCAAGCATTAATGCCTTATAATACATGTCAAGCGAAGAAGAATATTTCCTTGTCTTGAAATACAAGCCGCCCAACAGTCCGTACAACCTGAATTCCTCTAAAGGCGTGAAAATAAGCCGGGGCAATTTCTTCAGCGCCGTTTCTCCGCAATATATTGCTTTCCTGTCCTCATTCCTGTCCCTCGCAGACAACAGAAGTTCAATATAGGCGGACAATTTCTTACTTTCATTTCTCATACGAAAACGAAAATCCTGTATTTAGTTTTTAACCGCAACTTTCATGTTTCTTACGCAGAAATTTTGGTTGCGGCTATGCTATTTTATAACTAAAGGGAATGTACCATTAGAAATGACAAAAATCAATCTATTTGCAGTTCAAGATAGCTCAACGTTGTTCAATAATAGCCAGTTGTCGTTTATTACAACGCTATTTTTTTTCCTTAGCTTTAACAATTTGATTTATTGTTTGCGGGCCTAATTTCTGCGCCTGCCCGCCTGGCCAGTACACCGTAACTTCGTCAACTTTTTCCAGATTGCCGAGCCCGAAATGAACCGTCAATGAATTCTGCTGGGCGTGCGAACCGGTTCCGCCTTCCACCTGGCGTACCTGCTTCTTGCCGCCGGCCTTGAGCTCTATCTTTGCGCCAATGCCTGCGCGATTGCTTGCAGTGCCTTCCAGCTGAAATTCAATCCAGTTCATGTTATTGCCTTCGTTCTTCAGCAAATGCGCAACCTGCGGGGCATCTACTTTATCCCTGCCGCCGACTATGATGTCCATATAACCATCGCGATTGAAATCGGCCCAGGCGGCGCCGTAGGTGTCTATGAACTGAATCCCTAACTCCGGCGCGACGTCTTCAAACGTCAGGTTGCCTTTATTCCTGAAAATTTTTGTCTTCGCATAATCCAGATTATATATCTGCGTCACGCAAACGTCCACGAACGTATCGTTATCAAAATCCGCGCATACCGCATTGCACCACAATTCGTCGCCTGCATAAACGCCTCTGCCGCCGATAGGAAGCCGCGCGACGCCGGACTTGTCGCGAATATCCATAAACTTGAAATCCGGCCCTCCCTGATTAATGTAAATCTTGGAATCATCGCAAACATAACCCCTTATATCATAAGAATTCTGTGTCGGGCCGACATATTTGTGCACAAGGTTTGACACCCATATATCAAAAAAACCGTCATTATTGAAATCAGCCCAGGCACAGCCGATTGTATGGCCGTACTGAGGGCCGAATTTGGCGTCTTTGCCTTGCGCTTCACTTATAGCAGTATCCTTATAGCGCTGCGGATCATTATCGCCTGCAGTGCCCGCAATTTCGGCAACGTTCGTGAAGGCATTATCCTTGTTATTATGCCATAGCATATTCGGTTTCAATCTATAATTGCCGATATAAATATCCTGCCTGCCGTCATTGTCATAATCGCACCAGATCACGCTTCTTCCGTATAAGGCTATTTTGTCTATCCCGTATTTGGCGCTGACGTCTTCAAATTTGCCGTTGCCTTTATTGTGAAACAATTGATGAAAATTACCGTCACCTTCCGAAGGGGCGGCATAAAGGTCCGGATACCCGTCATTATCGTAATCTCCCCAGGCTATGGAGCATATGTTTTTATTCATCTTGAATTCCGCGTCTTTTGAAACCTCGGTGAATCTGCCTTTTTCATTTTTCCATAACTGCCCTGAGCATGTTGCAAGGTCAAGCCAGCCATCGTTGTTATAATCGCCCCAGACGGCATTACCGGAGGCTGTTTCAAGGCCTCTGTCATTTGTAACATTCTCAAACCAGAATTTTATGGGCTTATTCATGCCAAGCTGATTTTCAAAAAGAAGATGGCCGTCAACCAGCAGATCCTGCCAGCCGTCGTTATTATAATCACCCCATGCGAAAAAAGTCCCGCCTATGTTTTCCAGGCCCGCGTCTTTGGTTGCATCCGCCATTTCAGGCAGGTGCGTTTCGTTTTCACTCCTGGAATAGTTCCCGGCCATACACGCGAAAATGAACATCAACGCGGCAAAAATCGCCGCAGGTGAATATTTTTTCACTGTTTTTCTCCTAAAACATTGAACAGCGTTTCCTTTATAGTCTTTGTTTCAACCAACGGATTATTCCTCGTCATACGGCGGCACATACAGCAATGTGACATTTTCAGGAACGCCCGCATTGGTAACGGTTGTTTCATTAACGGAAATATCGCTTCGCGGTATGAATATTTGCACTGCAATGTTTTCCGGCCCGTTAAAAGACGCCTTTCCTTTTTCATCCGTCGTAACAACCTGATCTGCCGTTGAATATACGTCCACGCCGGAAACCGGCTTTAAATCCATATCCAGCACGGTTACATTAATCTGCCCCATCTCGGGAACCCTGATAATATTGGACAATACTGCGGTCTTCTGCATAGGCGGCGTATTCAACTCGTTTTCCTCCACTTCTCCCTCGCTGAAATGCGTTATGTCATAATAGAATTTAGCATGGGCAATTTCGGCAAAAAGCTTGGCCGTTTCAGTTACGGCGGAATCCGAACCTTTGACAAATATCTCGGCATAGCCTTCAGTGTCGGTTACGGCAGTTGTTACCGCCTCGTAAGAAACGCCGTCCGCGCGAACGATGCAATCCTGAACAGGCTTGCCTTTTTCGTCCAATACCCTGACCTTAAAATATGCCCTTGTATAAGTCTGGTCGCAATTCCACGACGAAAAATGCATTACGTCGGCCTGCGCGTATTTTATGCCGCCGACATCTATGACACGGGCATCATCCGCAGACGAAGTTAACGGGGCCGCGTCTTCCCTGAGCCATACGCCCGTATTTTCATTAAGGGACCACCACGCGATGCTGTCGCCAGTATTAAAGGCCTTCTGCAGTGATTCCGGAAGCCTTAACGTAATAGAACACGGATTTGCGTGGTCAATCCAGTAAATCCTTTTCCCGTTTTCGTCCTTTATTGTAATGTCCGCGAAAACAATGCTTTCAATAGGAGTTTCAATATCCGAACCGGCGCTTTCAACCGACATGTAATCTCCGGGGAATATATTCTTGCCGTCCTGCTTGGTCGGGTCGCCGTAAGTAAGGCCTATATTTACACTGCCGGTTACCGGCTGGCCTGACGGATCTATAAGGGAATACGCGGGAATTTTCACCTGCGCGATAAGATTATTGCCGTTATCATTCAGCGACACCGTATTTGATACTGCAGGATTAATCTTCTTGTAAACGTCAGCCGATTTCATATTTACTTTTATGCTGTACGCCTTGCCGGCTTTTACAGAATAAATGACTTTCACATTGGAAGAGTACCCGTCTTTTTCAAAAAAAACCGCAACTCTTTTACTGTTTGAAGACACGGGTACGTTAAGCGCAAAGTAACCGTTATTGCCGGTTGTGGTTTTCAGCGTACCTGCGGAAACTTTTACGCCGTCAATGCCGATGCCGGCATTCTGCGCCTTGCCTGAAATTTTTATGACATTGGATTTCGCATTCGTGCCATCCTGATAAGCCGTTGCGGCGTTCCCGTCCGCGGAAATACCCGAATCGCCAATACCGCTTTCACCGCAACCGCATGAGATTACAGCCGCGGATGCCGCCGCAATTACGAATAATGCAAATATCGTTTTCCCAAACATAAGCCAACCTCCTGAAAAATACCAACATACCGATTACACTGCGCAGAACCGGTTATGGTCTGCTTAAATATAATTTACAGCAACAACCGTACCAATATACCCGGAAACATAGTGCCTCACAACTTACTGAGCAACAATAGGATATATCGCAACACGTCCGTATGCCCAAGCGGCAAAAACCAGACCTGTATGCTATCCCTTACACTTTTACGCGGTTTTGTAATAATCCCTTACGAGCCCGAGCAGTGAAAAACGACTAAACTTATCCTGCCGACTAATGTTTACGATATTTGCTAAGCGCCGCTTATTAGTTTCTAACCGATAGACTTCCGCGCCTGCCTCCGCCGAAGCGAAGCATCGGCTTCGCGCAGGTAGGTAAAAAATACAGAAGATAAAACAAACGTTTTTTAGCCACGAGGGCATGAAGACACGAAGACACGAAGAACGAAACGACGATAATTTTACCACTGAACACACAGAATACACGAAAAACGACGACTTTTACCGGCTTTTGCAATGAAGGCATATATACTTTTCGGTGTGTTCAGTGTATTCAGTGGTTTATTCCGTTCGTCGTACGGTTAACGACGACTACGGTTTAACCGCAAAGGCCGTTAAGCGCGTTTACCTTGCCGCAGTACTGCGACCGAAGGAAGTCCTGAGCGGAGCGAAGTAAGCAGAGCGAAGTAAGCAGAGCGAAGGGAGCGTTTAGCGAAGGGCGTCTTCGTGGCTCGTTTTTGGTTGCCCCTTACCCCGCCACTTCAGACGGGACTGTAGCGGGACTCCCTTCGGTCGCGGCTTTGCTGCTTTATACCACGGAATACACGGAAATAGGTATAGATTTTACCTCCTCAGTGTCTTCTGTGTTTTCCGTGGTGCAAAACGGCAAGGCGTCAATAAAGGGTGTTTAAGAAAATAACAGCTTACGGGCAAATTGCTGAAGGGTTCCATCTCAATTCTTCATTCTTCGTTATTCAACGAATCTATTTCCTGCTGTAATTCATCTTTCAAATCAGGTTTAAGCTCTATTGCTTTTTTCAGGTCCTGAATAGCCTTTGCATTTTCGCCTTTTGATTTATACGCCTCCGCCCTGCCGCTGTAGTAAACAGCCCCGTCAGGTTCAAGCTGTATTGCCTTAGAATAATCCTCCACTGCCCCATCGTAATCCCCCAGGTTAAGTTTAGCCGCCGCACGGACGCTGTATCCATCGGACTCATCAGGATCTATTTTAATTGCCATTTCGGCATCATCAAGCCCGCCCTGATAATCCCCTGTATTTGTTCTTGCGGCAGAACGCATGTAATAGGCATCCGAAGTGGACGCATTTAGTCTTATGGCGTTTGAAAGGTCTTCCTTCGCGCCTTCATAATCACCCTGGAAAAATTTTATCATGCCGCTCACCTTGTACGCCTGCGTGCAATCAGGACTGATTTTCAAGGCATCTTCGCAATCCTTCAGCGCACCGGTTGCATCATTACGATAATAACGCGTTAAGGCGCGGTTTGCGTAAGATTCAGCCTTATCCTGACATAACCGAATCGCTTTGGATAAATCAATGAAGGCATTTTCATAATCTTTTTTCTTGCACAACGCCTCAGCGCGAGTGGCATACACCTCATAAATGGCCCCGTTTATTTTCTCGGCCGCATTATAATCTTCTATCGCGCCGTCAATGTCATTTTTATTACGCAATTTAATATTGCCGCGGTTATAGTATGCGAAAACGAAACCGGGGTCTAATTCAATGGCCCGCGTATAATCGGCAAACGCGCCGTCAATGTCGTTTTGTTCCGACCTGAACACTCCGCGATTGTAATAAGCCGTCGCGCCGTACGGATTCATCTTAATTGCCTTGTTGATATAACTGATACAAACGTCAGTATCCTGGTTTTGGCAGATGGATGCCAGTAATTCGTAACAGTCTGCGTACTGGGGCCGGATGTCAATTGCTTCCCTGAGGTATTTTTCGGCCTTGTCTTTGTCTCTCCGGTTGCATTGCACCGCGAGAAAATACAGGAATTCCTCCGAACCATATTTCTCAAAGCCTTCTTTGAGCAGTTTTTCACATTTCGGGTTGTCTTTTGAAAGGAATTTCATGGCCTCAAAAATCTCCCTGTATTTTATGAACTCTTCAGGCAGTTTGTCCGGTTCGTTGATTTTATTGAAATTGTCAATTGCCGCATTTTCAAGGGTTTTGCCAAGCGCGTCTCTTAACTCCCCGCTAAGGCCTTCCGAATTTAACATGATTTTATTCTTGTAGTGGTCAAAACAGATAAGGCCGTTTACGAGATGCGCGAGGTCATACCCGGGTTTTAATTTCAACGCGGATGCGATATCCCTTTCCGCGTCCTTAAACTGATTTTTTTCGCGGTATATCATGGCTCTATAGACGAATCCAAGAGGCGCCGGGTACTTCCCAAGGGCATCGTCAAGCATTTTCAACGCCTTATCTGTTTCCTTCCACAATTTATCCATATCCGCGTTTTCACGATAAAAACCTTTTGTTACCTGTTGATAAAGAAACCACGCCTGCTGGATTTCTTCAGCCGCTTCGCGTTCTCTTTTGCTGTCGTCCTCAGCGGCTCTGCTTTTTTCTTCCCGTTCTGCCGCAAAGCGCCGGGTATTTTCTTCTTTTTCCTCTATCTTACGGACGCATTCCGCAGACTTGTCCTGCGCGGACCTGTCATTCTTTTTCAAGGCAAGGTATCTGGCATAATATTCCCTGGCACCCTGCCAATTCTCCTGTCCATAGAAGGCATTTGCTTTTTCAAGATATTCCCGGGCGGATTTTTCATTGCCTGCGCTCTGAAAAAACAAAAATCCGGAAAAACCGGCAATAATAACAACCGCGGCTGTTACGCCGGCATAAGTGATTTTATTGCGTTTTAATGATTTTGTTATTTTGTACAATATTGACGCTGATTGGGCCTTTACGGGTTTGCCTTCCATAAAACTATCTATATCTTCAGCCAGCCCGCCTGCCGTGGAATATCTGCGCGATATATCTTTGTCCATTGCTTTCTGGATTATAACTTCAAGGTCTTTTTCTACTGACTTATTTACCCGGGACGGCGCTATGGGTTCGCTGTTTACTACCGCTTTGAGCACGTCTAACATTGATTTGCCCCGGAACGGCTCCATGCCAGTGCACAGTTTATATAATACGGAGCCTAAGGAAAATATATCACTTCGGTTATCAGCCCTGATTCCGCTCGCCTGTTCCGGCGACATGTACACCGGAGTGCCTACCGCGGTGCCGTCCATGGTCAGATTCTTCTTTGTGGTCACGTCCTTTGCCAGGCCGAAATCGGCTATTTTCGGCACAAAAGCAGACGCTGAGGGAGAAAAAGCAAGCAGGATATTTTCCGGTTTTATATCACGATGTATTATATTGTTTTCATGCGCGTATCCTATCGCGCTGATTATATCCTGCATAAGTTTAAGGTATTCCCTGATATCCTCGCGAGAAGGCGGTTTTCTCTGCTTGCCGGCAGTTTTACCGGCCGCCTGCTGTTTTTTCAACCAATATTCTTCAAGGGTGCCGCCGTCAACGTATTCCATGCATATATAATGATTATTTTTATATTTACCGACCTCATATACCTGCAATATATTCGGATGTATAAGTTTCGCCGCTGTCTGCGCTTCGCGCACGAATCTTTCCGCTTTTTCATTATCGTCCGCGTCTTCTTTCCGCGAAGACAATATCATTTTAAGCGCGACGTATCTTTTAAGCGACGTATCCCACGCCTTGAATACCGCGCCCATACCGCCCTGGCCGAGTTTTTTAACGATAACATACTTGCCATTTACAATAGCAGGTTTGATTTTTGCCGCCTCCGCCACCTCCGCAGGCGCGTCAATCAAATACGGCAACTGCACTGCTGCGGCAGTATCGGCGCCGCCGGTTTTGGGCTGTGCCGGGGCTCCCTGCACCACCGTCAAATCGGCATTGCAGTCTTTACAGCGATGCTGTTCCTTAATTTTTGACTCATCGGCCAACGTGTACCGCTTTAAGCACCATGGGCATTCAAGAATAATATCTCTATTCATAACTTCTCCATTATTTTTTACTTGTTTACTCTGCTATCATTTTCAGAAAACAGGATTTGTTTTTGCTTGTCTGACTATTTATTGCTTCTTCTGTTTCATTTTCCGGATATTGCAATATGTAATCAATAGATAATATAAACTTTTTATAATTTGTGACAGCGCTATTTCCTGCGCCGTCAACTGCTGTTATACGCCAGTAATATGTCACACCGCTGACTAAAAGCTCCTGCTCCGCGCCTGTCAATGTATATGAAATCGAGGACAATCCGGTTCTAACAAGAATCGGCGTAATAAAATCAGGCATATCGTCAATCTGCATCGTGTAAGTAATACTGCTCGGATCGCTGACTGATTCCCAAACAAAAATAGTCTCAGTCGTACTAATAGGCGTATCCAATCCAGGACTAACGAGGACAGGATATGATGGAGACGTTGCATCATAACAGTACGGGCCTAATGTTTGAGATATCCCCGGATTGTCCGTAAACGAATACGGCACATAATGAAAATACCATTCGCCGTCAATTTCCGGACTAAAAGACAAATCGCCTGTGTCCCAAACAGATTCCGTACCGTTAAATATATAATAAGAATTGCTATTCCATGCATAATAATATCTATTGATCTCATTTCCGAACCCTGCTGTATTCGTAAATCGAAACGGAGACGTGGAATACCAAAAATTCGTTGATTTATCGCAAATAACGGAATCGGCAGGAGGAATGTATTCAACATCTTGTTCTAAAGGAAGTATTTCTAATTGAACAGGAATTTCAATAGGCGTATTTTGTGCGTTAAACGCGTCCAAAACTATCACGCCATAATGCATCCCTGGTCCCAATCCTGCAATGTTAATCTCAACTGGTACTTCCACAAGGTATTCGTAAGATCCCGTCTTCTGGCCTAAAGTCAACCATTCCATGTTTTCAGTCAAATTCCATGTTAAATCGCCTGAAATTGCCGGCTCAATCGTATTATAAACCAAAAGCATTTCTGTCATAATACCGGTTGAGCCATAAGCCGTAAATTCCAATTGGTCGGGAGATACGGCAAGCATGTTATGCTCTTCTTTACCGTCATAACTGATTGTGGTAAATTGCCATGTATCTGACCAATCGACTTCTATATCAATAAAAGGATTGTCTCCATTTATTCTTACCGCTCTTATTCTCCAGTAAAAAGTAGTATCGTATGGCAAATTTTCAACAGTTAAAGAAACCGCTGGGATATTTGAATATACATACGCAATATCCGTCATTGTGCTGTCAAGCGCCACTTCTATTGAATAAGTTATCGGGTAAATATCTTCAATAGGATACCATTCGAAATCAACAGGAATTTGCACGCCATTTTGCATATGACCCGGCTTTGCAAGGACAGGAATACCAACAGCAGATACTAACATAAACTCTTTATAATCCGCGTTCGCGCCATTTCCCGCGCCGTCAATTGCTGTTACCCGCCAGTAATATGTCGTACCGTCATCTAAAACTGCCTGTTCATCATCTGTCAATGTATAGGAAACAGACAACAAGCCGGTTTTGACAAAAAACGGCGAAACAAACTCAGGCATATCGTCAATTTGCAATGTATACGTAATACTGCTTGAATCGTTGCCTGAGTCCCAGACGAAAATCACATTAGACGCGGATAACGGCGTTTCAGATTCAGGACTAACAAGGACTGGAGGCACTGGCGGTATTGCATCATAAAAAAACGGCCCCAGGGTTTGAGATGTCCCCTGATTGTCTGTAGATGAATAGGGAATGAAATGAAAATACCATTCACCGTCACTTGCCGGATTTATAAGCAAATCGCCTGAGTCCCAGACGGATTCCGTGTCATTAAATTCATAAAAATAATTATTATCCCAGGCATAACGGTATTTACTGATATCATTCCCAAACCCCAATGTATTAGTAAATACAAATGGGGGCGCAGAATACCACCAATTTATTGATTTGTCGCAGGCAACGGAATCCGCCGGAGGGATGTATTCGTATGTATAACCTCCAAAACCCGATGTGCCTACCAGAATTTCACCTGTAGATTGCGTCTCAATAAAGATTATCCTCTGCATGCCCCCGCCTATTGGAGAATCCACATTTTCCCACATCAGGCCGGCGTCATTGGAGCGCAAAAACCAATTCTGGAAAGGCGCCAAGCCGGCTGCGTATGACGATGCGCCAACATACACAACATCCGGATTCTGCTTATCAAAACAAACTGCGGAATTCAGTATTCCCATATTAACCGCAATATCATAAACTTTCGTCCAGTTTATTCCGCCGTTACCGCTTCTATAAAGTCCCGCTTCGGATGTAGCGAGCATTATCTGGGGATCATCCGGTTTTATCGCGAGATCAACAAACCCTATAGGCCCGTCAAGGTTAAGTTTTTGCCAGTTTTCGCCATAGTTTGTCCCCTTATAAAACCCGCCGGTGCCGGCTGGATTGGTATTAAGACACAAATAAATTACACCGTTTTCCGAAGGATGTAAATCAATATCACAATAATCAAGTTTCTGGATATTCTGGGCAGATGAAGGCGCATTAATCAATTTATTCCATGAAACCGCCCCGTCATCAGACCTATATACCCCGTTTCTTGCGCATAAAGCATATAAAACCCTGTTGGTTTCCGGCGTTGTTAAATCTATGGCTATTCTCCTGATAAAGGCATAGTTATCGTTAACAGGCAGGCCTTCTTTCATATCAACCCATGTTATCCCGTCATCAACTGATTTTATAACCTTACCGCCTGCCCCGCCGACAGCTGCAAAAATCGCATTGTTTTCAACATCAAATACCATATCAGAACTCAAATCAAATCCCCATGGCAGATTTGATGCCGTCATCTGCCAGCTTTTCCCTCCATCAATACTTCTTCCTATACGCCAGTCGCCATCGCCCATAAACATCAAATTTTTGTTTACAGGATGTCTTTTAAGATAATATGCAAAATTCTCACAATGCCCCGTATTAGTCCACCATCCGCTATTCTCCATAAAGGCATCTCCAACCCATGTACTGCCATTATCATCAGAACGATGAATCGTCCTGCCCGCATAAAAAAGCCTCTCAGGATTTACAGGATCAACAACTACTTCATTTGCGTCTGCCTCAACCCACAGGTAATTCCATGCCTTCTGCACATTATCATCAGGGGCGCCGATTCGCGTAAGACGCACCCACGTATCGTTTTCCTCATCAAATCGCCAAACCCCTTTGGCTTGAACGTTAGTTCCTATTCTCCCGGCTGTCACAAAAAGTTTTTTTTTGTCATAAGGATTGATATATAATTGATAGAAATCTTCCTGTATGTAAAGACCCTGATTTTTAGATGTCCAGGTTGCTCCCCAATCACTGCTCTGCCAAATCCCGTTTATAGCCGGCAAAATCACTGATATCATTCCGTCCTTGTCCACAACAAGGTCAAAGGCCTGTTTTGCAGGCAGATTGCCGTTGATTTCCTGCCAGTTTAGGCCGCTATCCTGACTGATAAAAACACCGCCGTCATTGGCAAAATCAGTTGTTTTTGTGTCGCGTACAACGCCTGAAAAAACCCCAGCTAATATTGTAGTTCCGTTTACCGGCTGTATGCTGGAAACCCACAGGGAACCAAAATCCTTTAATAATGTCCAATTACTGCCATTATCGTAGGAGACATGGAGTTTGGAATCAGCGGCAGGCTTTTCAAGCTGTGAAGTTGCTGTTGCGGCATACAAGGCCTTTGTATCAGCGTCCGCATAAATCCCTAAATATGAAACAACTCTGTTTGTTAAGAACGGTATTTGCTCCCACTCATCTCCGCCATTTTCACTGCGAAAAACACCCCGGTTGGTACCCGCAAAAATCCTCAACGGCTCCTGCGGATCAACGACAATATCATTAACCATAGCCCCTGTCATTCCGCGGTTTACAGGCTCCCATTCAGCATTCCCCTTTTTACGCCAAACGCCGCTTACGTCACCGCCTACATATATTGCGCTCTCCCCGTTTATTTCAGCCGCCGTTATGCACTGCAATCCCCCGCCGCCACCTGGGCCAACGATATTCCATTCTCCTCCAGCCCATGCCGTTGCTGAAATACATAAGGCTAATGAAAAACCCACCAAACACAATCTATTTACTGTAAACATTACTACTTCCTTAAATTAAAAAATTGATGCGAAATTCTTGGATTACAGGCTTCCAGACACTTTGAGTTCGGATGTTTTCTCATTCTTTTTGCCATGTAAAATTCTATTTAGTCGTAAGGTATATATCCGCTGTTTTTTCGTTTTTCGAGTCATAAAAATCCTGTTCGTCCAGAAGAATCACAACCGCGGTTTCCGCAGTATTGGAATAGCAATGCAAAGTCAATTTCACCCGCCCGCTTTTTTGGCTTTCATTTTTCAGCTCTTCAAGCATACCGCTGTCAAGAATGAACTGGTAATTTCCATCACCGTCTGTCAATATGTTTTTCTCATAACCGCCCCAGCCCATTCCAATCCTCTCGTCAGGCTGGGGATCAATTACGAAATTATACGACCTGGCAGCCAGATTGTTCTCATATACTTTTCCTGTTATAAATATTTCCGGGAGCCTCTTGTCCTTTTCCAGCTTGTACGTTATTTTCCGGTCTGACATTTCCAGCGTAATATCCAATTGAGTTTTTAACGTAACATAGCCTTCGCATACGATTTCCAGGGCGTATGACCCGGGAATGACGGAATTTCTCATCCACGTGTAGAAATACTGTATCGTTGCCTGCCCGTCCGTTCTATTGGCATTGATATACGTATTAGGTCCGGTGCTCTCTCCTGTCTGCGCGTCTATTACGGCAATCTCAATATTCCTGGCAAATGATGGAATGCGGCATATTATGTTTTTTTCGTTTTCACCTTCATCCGCAAGAAAATCCGTCATGTATATTGCATTGATTGAATCATTCGCAACCCGGCATCTAAGATTGCTGAAACCTGCCGGAACCGCGGAGAACTCAAAATACCCGTCCTGATCCGTACCAACAGGATTATTCATAAGGCCGTATAGATTTATCTTCCGGTCGCCGTCATATATGTCTCCAGGCGCGCCGTCTGCCGCAAATATCCCTTCATTAACAAAATTTCTCATATCTTTCCATACGTCGCTCCCGCTATCAGTCTCAAGCCAGACTTTAAGGCCTTGAACCGGTCTTTCAGTGTCTTTTTCCAGAACATATCCCTTTATCACTTTGCCTTTTTTTAGAACGATATTGTTTCCATCTCCGGCAGAAATTCCGGCAAAAGCTAAAGCAAAGGTTTCTTTATAAACCATCGCATTGTTGACTTCCTTATTTAGAAAAACTTCAAATTCACCGTTTGAATCGGCATGAATAATCTTAAGCGTCTTTACATCTCCGGCGGAACAACTATCATCGTCCGCATCGGCCATATTATGCAGGCACAACATGGCATTCCCTGCAGGATTCAACGACTGGTCAGTGACCTTTCCCGCATATCTTATCTTTTCCGATGTCAGGTTGATATCAACAGTCTTTTTTTCTCCTTCCGCCAAATCAAAATACCCGGTTTCAACCCTTTTAAGTTCTTTGGAACTTGCCCTGATTTTATACCTGCCTGCCGGCAATTTGTCAAAACAATACCGTCCGTTCCCGGTTTTTGTCTTAACTACACTCAAATCAACAATGTTAAAAGTATAAACACTGTCCAAATTGGCATTTAATTCAAATAATGCCGCATCCGCATTGTCCGGAAGCAAGCCGTTCATATCATATATAGAGCCTTCAATACTTCCGGAAAACGCATCGCTTTTCAAGTAGAATGTCCCGAGGTTTTGTTTTAAGACGCCTTTCTGCAGTTGGATTTCATGAAACACCGCTTTATAGCCTTGCGCCTTTGATATTTTCAATATCTGAAATATGTTTATTGAAACGGCAGGGACAAACCTGAACGTCCCCTGTTCATCGGTAAGGCAGGTTGACGCGCCAAACTGCGCAAGGGCGCCGTGCACAGGCGCCTTGGTTAACGAATCAGCAACCCTGCCTTCTATCAGATAATTCTCGTTCTCCTGCTGAACCGGCAACTCGGCCGTGCCGGTGTCATCAATGCACGAGTCTGGTTTGACCGGCACGGCGGCATTTTCCGGCGGCACGTTGCTAAAAACGCCTGGCGGCGGGTCGGCATGCCTGGGCATGGATACAACTGAAGTACCCGGGCTAACCGCGGGCTTTTCGGGCTCTGCCGCAAACCAAAACATAACCAAACCAACAAAAATAACCAGAAGAATACCCGCAATTATAATTCCGTTGTAATTTTTTTCCATAAAATACTCCTTTATATTCCAGTTGTTTTTACAGTCATTTTTTTGACACGTTGACGGATTTAACCGATAACGTGCCTTTGCCTTTATTGACAAATACGCCTGCTTTCCCGGTTACGGCGGATACGGGAAGTTTTTCGTTTTCAAAACATTTCCTGTTATTTAAGAATGCTGAAGCAAAACTGCCGTTTACCTTCAACGACAAGGTATTCCAATCACTGGCTTTTATATTGGTAACTTCTGTTGAACATATATTTTTTATTTCTGCCGTCATCAAACCATCCTTCTGCTTTTTCGGGCCAACATACATCGTCAGAAAGAGTTTCCGATCTTCTAATGCTAATGAGAAAAAATCCTGCGTTTCACCCGTAAAACCGAAAAGGATACCTGCGGAATTATCCGTCTTGAATTTCACCGTTATCCTGAATTTATCCGAAAATTCAGCCCCGCTATACGCAAGATATGAAGCGCTCTCCTGAACGGGCGAACAGGCAATCTCGCCGTTTTTAACATCCCATGTGCCGCCTTTTACCCAATCCGCAAGGTCCTTCCCGTTAAAAAGCTCGCCTTCTTTCCGTTTCATATTGTTCTTTTTGAATTCCGGCGAATTTTCAACATCTTTTATCCCATTAAGCGCCGGCGTATTATCCGACTCTAACGTCAAAACCTCTTCGTATAATTTCAGGCTTAGCTCAAAATTTTTCTTTTTCCCGGCTTCTTCCGCAAGCGTTAAAAGCCTCTTTAAATACGCAAAATGTTCTTTCTTGTATTCAAACGTTGTTTTATCTGTTTGGGAAAGCTGATTTTCCAGGCTTATTATCAGGAGTTCCTCATTTTTAGACAAAAAATCCTTCACCATCAAAATGTCATAGGCTTTGAAATAATAATCGGCGGAAAGATCATGTTTTTCAGAATCCAATTCGTAGATTTCGGCCAACTTCAGACAGGACTCATAATGATCTTCACAATTTTCAAGCGCCTTCAGAAAAACCGTCTCCGCGCCGGCATAATCTTTCTTATTAAAATCTGCAAGGCCTTTTTCATACAGAATATCCGCCGTCATTTTATCCGCAAATATGCCGGGAACAAAAACAGCAGTTATCACCGCCGGCAACAACAAACATACAAATCCTCTGGTCATTGTTTTCTCCTTTATCCTTACCATACAAAAAATTTCTTTCTTCATCACTATTAGACGGTATTTCCAAAAATGCTCTCATCCATTCCCGGAAGAAGCATTTTTTTATTATTCTATAACTAAAAGCACGGTTTCATTCGTATTTTCGTAGATTGAAAAATTAAATATTTTATCTGAATACCCGTCTTTTTTTATAATGCCCGTGTAATCTCCAGCGGGAATATTTTCTATCTTGTATTCTCCGTTTTTATCCGTAAGAAACAGGTATTTGCCGTTCAAAAACGTAATCACACTGTCTATAAGTTTGCCGTCACTGTTTTTAACGGTAATATCAGCATTTTTGACCGGGCTATTGGTAATATCCATCACCTTAAGATTCAAGTTCCCGCCTTTTGTCATTATGAAATCAACGGCCATATCCTCATTATTTTTTACAGCAACCTCTTTTGACGCCGGCGCAAAACCCTTTGCCATTGCCGTTATCCTGACATTCCCGTTAATGCCTGTCAGGGAATACGTCCCATCTTCGCTGTGCGGCACCAATGAAATATACGGACACATTATCTGTGTCCCAAAATCAATATCTTCTATGCCGAAATAAACCCCGGTTACAGGCCCTCCCGTTACATCGCTGATATTCCCTTTTATAACGCCTCCCTCATGAGGCATGCTGATAATTACGTTTTCCATATTGCTGTCGGTAATCGTAATTTCCCGTAAAGATATGGAATAATTTTGCCTGCTGACGTGCAGAATGAAATCTCCGCCCGACAGCCCTTTTATCTCAAATTCTCCGGTTATATCAGTTTTCCATTTCCCTGCCGCCAAATTCCACTGTCCCTGCGGTCCGCTTTCCATCCTTACATAGTTCCGGGTCAGCCATACGTCGGCGCCGAATACGGGCTCGTTTGTTTTCGCGTCCAATATTTTCCCGCTCACGTTGAAATGAGGTATTTCTATATCGAATTCAAATTTGGACTCCACGGGCACGTCCAATTTCCCTATGCGGTTTGCCAGATTATTCAGCAAATAAAAATACTCTTTCCCTTTTTTCAGGCTGATTGAATATTCCCCTGCCTCGTCTATTGAAACTTTTTCCGTGGGAAGTTCAAAATACGGATCCGAAAAATAGACGTCGTACGACTGCACCGGTTTGCCGTCCAATAACACCCTCCCGTAAACCCTGCAGGTTTCTTCTGCAACTGTTTCAAGCTTAATATCCATAACAGTCGTCGTATTTCCTGCTACTTCCACAGGATAAATCTGAGAGGAATCGTATACGGAAAGAAACGTATAATACAGCACTACCAGCTTGTAACTGCCCGGCTGGACGTTTGCAATTTCATATTCTCCTTTTTCATTAGTTACGTCAAATTGGTACAAAAGAAATTCTATCGGTATATTATTTATGGTATCGTTAACGTCCGCCGGGACCAGAATTATTTTTTTCAAACCGACCGGCTTCCCAAACTGGTCTTTTACGGCGCCCGTTATATGCCCGGCATCGGATGACAACAATACTTCCAGCCCGCCTATATCTTCGTATTTGCTTATCTTCACTTTTGTCTTAAGCAATGCGTAATTATCGGCAATGGTTATCAGGTTATACGCGGCATTAGCCATATTATTCAATTCAAAACTGCCGTCTGCTGCGGACATAGTCCTTCTTATATCTTTTTCAAGCGCGAGTTTTATTATTACATCTTCTACCGCGGTTATCACCGCACCGGAAACCGGTTCCCCCGTATTTTTATCCAAGACAACCCCCGCAATCCTTTCGGTTTTCTCTTCTAATTCCATAACAATATTATCAACTGAATTCGTTCCACTGATTATAATGTCACTTGATTTTTTGTTTACATATCCGCTCGCGTCCACCGTGATATTGTAAATGCCGTCATCCAGCCCATCAAAACTAAAATTACCTTCACTGAATTCCTTGTGAATTCCTTTGGCAAATAATATACCATCCGTTCTTTTTATTGTTAAATTGCCGTAAGTTACCGGATTGCCTGTAGTCTTATCTACGACTCTGCCTTTTATTAAACCGCCTTTTTCCAACTCTAAAACAATCCCGGCGGCCCTGCTATTGAGCGAAACGCTAACGTCGGTTATCAGCGCGTTCTTGTAACCGGGGGCCGAAGCCTGAACTATATAACTCCCTTCAGGCAGACCGTTTATGGAAAAAGAACCGTCATCCGCGACAACGCCGTCTTTGCCTGAAAACCAGCCGGCAAACATCCTTTTTGTCTGGATTATTGCCGTAACGTCTGCATCCCCTGCCGACGGCGTTATCCGTCCGTCTATGCCGCCTCCTATTTTCAACATGAAATCAACGCCTGCAGTATTTACGGCAATGTTGCTCTTTTCCTCATTTATGTAATCGTCTGACTGCGCCCAAAGCATATATGTTGCGTCCATCAGACCTTCTATAATATAATTGCCGTTCTCATCCGATAACGTGAAACTCCACGTATCCATTGATACTGAGCCTGGTATTTTGCCTATTATCCCGATATCCGATAGAGGCTGATAAAACTCATCCGTTATCCTGCCGGAAATAAATCCCGTTTGCCCGGATAACGTCTCGTTATTTTCTCCGCTTTCTGAGTGTTTTTGACGGATTTTCATTAAAACTAAAGGGGCATTGCTCTTGAAAATCTTCCTTATTTTTTGTTCGAAATGCTCATCCTGATTCTCCGTGGCGACATCGGATAAAGAAGGTGTTTTTTCAACGGGCAATTCTTCTATCCATGGTTTTTCCAGAAATTCGGTCAGCTCTTCTTCATTTTCCATTTCCAAAGGAATACCACTGAAGGTATCCTCTGCACCGCCAACCGGTTCTGTCCGCTTCTTGTCATTTGCCGATTTTACCCGATTCTCCATAGTTTCGACCGCAGGATTATTTGTCTTCATAGATTCTGTCTCTCTACTATGAAGTACTAAACCGATAATAACAACACAAACCGTGCACGGCAATATAATTGCCATGATGTATTTATATGCTCGTTCCATTCCTTATTCCTTTTATAAAAATAACCGTACTGTCAGTTTTTATCCGCCTTAATTGCAAACACTATAGTCAACAGCGCAAAAATGCCCGCAAAAAACAATGGAAACATGTAATTTTCGCGCCCGATAATATCGGTATTCAGACTCGCTATTCCCGCGGAAATCACACATCCGGCGCTTAATATCGCAAAACAAACGGGTTTATTTTTCACAATAAATTCCTCCTTTAATTAAGTAAAATTTTCCACTTTTATTTAGCTGACGTACCAACGGTTAGTTGTTTCAAAACTGCCGTGCTCTTGCCATTCCCTGTCATTTCAAACTTGAACTGCAAAAACTGATTGCCGTCCGTCAACGGTATCGTTAACAATGAGCCATCGGGTTTTTCTTCAGTTTTTATTAACTGAGTCCATTCTTGCCTGGATAAGATATTTTTATCATCGGCCGACCTGACCCAGAACGAAAAACCGCCGTCAGGCGCTTTACAGTTAAGTTTAATACTGCTGAAAACCTTTTTAGACTTGGCGGACAGCGCCTTGCTTTCGTAACTCCCGCTGTCGCAGAACTCCGATGCGTACAAATTGCCCTTACAACCTGTGCCGACGAACAGCCTGCCTTCAAATACTTCAAGCGTAAGGGCCCTGTCTTCTTCAATGTCGGCAATTTTTTCCCACGCTTTTTGTTTTGTCAGCGATTTGCCTCTCCATATCTCGGCATTTATCTCTCCATCGCCTTTCTGCCAGGTTATTTCCTGCGGAAAAGGCGCCCCGGGAAGGGTTTCCATTTTCAAGGTCAATCTGTCCGAACAAACGGCGTAAAACTCGCCGTTGTATTCAATGAAATGATGGGTCATTAACCCGGGTTCGGCAAGAACAATCGGCTGTGTTAACGACTCGTCTAAGGAGCAGATAAAATAATTTATTATTGATGGATCGGTTGGAGTTGTGGTTGAACAGGTTATTATGGAAGTTGTAATTTTATCGCCTAAAACACCGGCGTATTTGATTGTCGGATATTTTTCACTGCCGAAACTTTTTATGCTCTGCAATTTTTGTTCAGCGCCGACAGTAACGCCGTTGCCATGTATGCCTATCAGTTTGTTTTGACATAAAACCAGTTGGTGCACCAATTCCTTGTATCTCGGCAGGGATTTCCATGTCTTACCGTCATCCGCAGAAGAAAACAACCCGACACCAGAGGTGGTTACGGTAGAAATAGCATAAAGTTCATTCCTGTAAAGCAACACGTCCCAGGTGTGATCGCCTGACTCGGAAATGCCAATTTTGCGCATTTCCCAGTTCTTTCCATCAAAAATATAAACGGTTCCCTGCCTGCTTGAATCAATAGTATCCGCGCCGGGCACATAGATTTTATCATTGAATTTATGGATACGCAGAATGCCTTCTTCCTTGAAATCATAGACTTTTTCAAGTATGCCGTTGTTATAGACAAAACACGCCCCTGTCTGGCCGTCCATAGGCAAATTAGCGCCTACAAGATACAGCTTATCCTGATATGCCTCCATATCCCATATTTGCTTGTATCCGGCGCCGAATTTCTGTATCGTATCCATCAGCACAAACTTTTTTGGATTGGCGGCAAGGCAAACTCCGTAATCCCCGAATTGCAGATTTGCCGCCTTGCCTTCTTTATCAGAAAGGCCTATCGCTAATTCTTCGCTTTTCTCCTGTGCATAAGCAGTCAATGCAGTAATACTAAATACCACATTCAACAATAACAGCAATAATCGATTTTTCATGGATTAGACTCCTTGAAATACTAAAAAACCCAATGATTTCGGTAGGACAGAATAATATTCTGTCCCTACAAAATGCCGCGGGGGAACTTAAAACCCGCCTTCACTGAGGCCGTACGATTCTTCGTAACCCGTCAGTAAACGGTGGCATTAAAGGACAGTAGTAGCCCAGCCATTTATGGCTGGGGCATAGAAAACTGAAAAACATGAAGGGCATTCATGCCCTTAACATAACGCCATAAATGGCGTAAGTGTTGGGCTTTTGACATGCAAACCCAGCCATAAATGGCTGGGCTATTATACGTTTTTATTTGTTTTCCAGCATAAATCACATGTTAAAATGCCACCGTTTACTAACGCCTTACGATTCTTCCTCCTTTTTCATTGAATTAATTTATTTTAAATTCGGGAATTTGAATATCAACGGATTTTGTTTTTTCACAGCATCTTCCTTTTCCTTAGGAAGGTAACCGGCTATTTCCTTCTGCCCATTTGGATAACACGGCATTTTGAGCGCCCGGGCGGTCTTCCGCATTGTCCCATACACTCCTCGTGTAACCGCTGGATGCGGACACTATGGGCATTATTTCACTGCCAACCATAACGCTATACTGCTCTGCACTTAGAACGTCCCGCAACTCCCTGTTTTTCTCAGCATAAAAATCATATACATTGATTTGTTTCTGCACTTCGGAAATGGTATCGTCCTTCATTTTTTCGGCTTGTGCACCGGTCCTGGCGATAATTTCCTGAATTTTCGCCTTCTGAAACTCGCTTAAAGGCATGGACATTTCATCAAAAAATGCTCCGGTCAGGCCGTATATTAATTCCCGCACTTCAGGCGCATTATAAAACCCCATAGGACTCATGGGATCTATGCCGTATTTAGCCGTGATCTTGAGGAAATCCCCGATGAATTCCATCAATGCGGTTTGCACTTCGGGGTCGGAATTCGGATCCTTGCCCTCCTGTTTGAGTTTGCCCATTTTTGCAAGCGCTTTGGCATATTTGCGCATGTCCTCATCGCTTATGATTTTCTTTTCAGCCGGCCCTGCCGAAATATTCTCAGGTATTTCCGCAGGTGATCCGGCAGACGCTCCGGCCGCGGAGCCGGCGCTGTTAAAAGCCGCGTCTGTTTTCGCCTCCATAGCTTTCAGTTCTTCATGCAATTTCCGAATCTCTTCTTCATAGCGCAAGATATCCTGTTTTATTTCTTTTTTTGCCGGCTCAATATCCGTCTGCGATGACGCGCGGCTGTCGGAGACGATTTCAACAAGTTTTCCCTTGTCAATAGCCCGCTGAACTGCCAGGCCGGCAGTAAATCCCGCGCCTGCGGCAATCAGGATAATTATTATGGCTGTTTTATTCATACTATTTGTTCTCCATGGATTTCCTTTATTACTCGGCGATTTTCAGCCCGTCTTCATAAAGAATAATTGCATCGTGACCGCCGCCGTACGTGCCATCCAATGACGCCTGCATGTCTATTCCAACCCGTACCGCGCAGGTATTTTTAATGTTGCGTAGATACAACAGGAATTCTATTACGGCAGTCTTTTTTGCCAATATCAGGTAATGCGTTTCTGCGCATTCTTTTATCTTCACGGCAGGATAGTCGGGTATAGTATCGTAAAATTCGACAAGTTTCGCCTTTTCATTTTCATTCAACAGATTGAAAACCGCATCTTTTTTGTCTCCTTCCAATCCGTTTAAAACATACAAATCCTTTGCCGGCAATACGGCGACAGGCACGGAATCCCATTGTTTTTCTACGAGCAGAAACACCCAATCGGAACTGGTTTTTTCCTGCTGGTTTAGTTTGTAATTAAAAACAACCGTATTATCAATCTTCGCAAGCTTGTTCTTCCAGTCATTATCGCGCGGCGGCACTGAATTTACAAGCAAATTGTTATGAACTTCACAAACAAGATGCGGACAATCCACAAAATTGCTCTCGAAATGGCAGTCGTAATTAACGTCAACCTGCTCATTCCAAAAGGTAAACGTATAGCCAACGTCAAACGGCGCAGTCATGTGATTTATACTGTGCGGGCCGAGCGTTATGGGCATGGTCCTTTGCTGGTCAGGATGGTCACAGCACTCTTTTAACACATCAAGCAACAGGGATTTCGTTTCATTGCTCCGATTAACCAAAACGATATGCGCCATGGGATTTTCCTTCTTGCCGTCATTGTATCCTTCAAGCCAGCCGGTATAGATTACCTGAGAACGAATTTCTATAATAGGGTCATTGTTAATCTCCATCACGATTTCCCTGCATTGTATGTCAATATACTCTATTTCTTCACTCGCTTTTGCTAATTGCGGCAACGCAGGTTTTCCGATTTTAACCAGTTCCGCCTTAGCCGCTTTCCGGTCATTGCTTGTCAACTTAATGATAAGCTCTCTGATATGCAATTCTTCTTTTGTCAGGTTTTTGTTTTCCGGATGCTTAATATTGTCAATTTCTACTTCGGTCAAACCGTGCCTGCGCAGGACGGATTCAACTTCATTGCGGACAAAGGAATCATCATAAGCCAACAGCTCCGGCAATAGTTTTTTTATTTTATCCATTACCTCCTCCACGCCGCCAAATTCTTCAATCACCAATAGCACAGTTCCACGGACATGCTTATTCTCGTCTTCAAGAAGCGGAATAATATCATTCATATTTTCTTTGGCATGAAGGCGTTTAATTGCTTCAACCACAAGCTGACGCACGCCGGCATCACTGTCTTTCAGCAAAGGCAATAAATCCTTTATTACGCTCTTATCAGCGCCGCCTCTTTGCCCCAAATCATATATTGCCTGCGCACGAACACTCGCATCAGGGTCTTTCAGGTTTTTCAGGAACGCCTCATACTGTATCTTATCCTGCGCATCTTTCGCACTACTGCCGGATTCCTGCGCGTAAAGCGCCTTTTCCGCGGATATGCCGATTACCAGCATGAATGCTGTTAACAAAATCGTTTTCATAAAACCTCCTCGTAAATTATATTTCATGGACATCATAAAGCAACTAAACCACAACTAAAACCATTACGACATAAAGAACGCGACAACAGTATACCCACCCCTGCATCCCCTCCGCGGGAGGGGAGGGAATTACGGTAACATCCCCTCCTTGGAGGGGGCAGTGGGGTGGGTTCGTCATATCCTGTAAATCCTGCCGCAGTCCTGCGACCGAGCAGTGCGAGGAAGTCCTGCGACCGAGCGGAGCGAGGAAGTCCTGAGCGGAGCGAAGGAAGCGAAGCGAAGGGAGCAATGCGAAAGGTTCATCCGATGCAAATAACGGCGCGTTTACGGACGACTATTCACATGGATGGACAGGATATACAGAATAACGTACGCCATATCGCCGGTATTCGTAGTCGTCTCAGCGTGCTTTGCAGTCTTAGCGGTTTATTCCGTTCGGCGCATGTCCTAACGACTACGACTATTTAACCGCTAAGCGCGCCAAGCACGCTAAGACGGTTACAAGTAAACGTCGCGTCTTTGCGTTCTTTGCGATCTCTGCGGTTTATTCCGTCCGTCGTACA
The DNA here is from genome assembly GCA_016220095.1 of Planctomycetota bacterium. GTDB lineage: Bacteria > Planctomycetota > MHYJ01 > JACQXL01 > JACRIJ01 > JACRIJ01. The sequence goes on from JACRIJ010000122.1 coordinate 25,810, forward strand.
TCTAACGACGACTACGGTTTAACCGCAAAGCCCGCTAAGCACGCTAAGACGATACGAATATCCGTCGTCTTTGCGTTCTTCGCGCGCTTATCCCTTTTCCTTAATATGACATTACTGTAAGGGATCCTGCGCAAGGAGCGGTTTATTCCGGCCGTCGTACATCTAACGACGACTACGGTTTAACCGCAAAGGCCGCTAAGTAAGTTTACCCTGCCGCAGTACTGAGCAGAGCGAAGTGAGTGTAACGAAGGGCTAAGACGATTGCAGGTAACGCCGTCTTTGCGTTCTTTGCGCTCTTTGCGGTTGAAGCTCTCTGTAGCCCTTACAGGGTAAACTCGCTACAGGGAATCTTCGCTTCGCCGCCGAAGCTCTGCCCGTCCTCCGCAGTCCCGATAAATCGGGACGGAGGATGGAGAGCGCAGGCGGCTCGTCTAAGGAAGACGAATATTGTATTGTGTCCCGACAAATCGGGACAGTGACGATTAAATCGTCGCGGTTAGGTCATACGACGTTCGGCGTATCCTGGGAATAACGCCCAGCATCTTAACGAACGATAAAACTCTAATTTCTAAACCCTACTTCGCCAAGGCTTCGTAGGACGAGTCCGAAACTCTAAACAATATCTAAACTCTAAACTCAAATGACCCAAACCCGACGTACGACGTGTTTGCAGGATTTGAGCAGTATTGATTGAATTTGCGGCATTGCAATCGCGAATCCCGGACCTCGGCGCCCGGAACTCGGATCTCGGATTTAGAAACATTCTATCATCCTGCCATCCTGTCATTCTTTCGTTCCGTCCTTCATTTTCCATTTTTCATGCTTCATATTACGTCAATAGTTCTTCGTACAATTCGTGTGTATTCGTGTTCATTCGCGGCTAATCCGGCAATCCTTCGCGTCTTCGTGCCCTCTCCCTTTTCCTTATTATGATATTAATGTAAGGGATCCTGTAAAGGAGTGGCTAAAAAACGTTCATTTCATCTTCTGAAAATTTTCTTTATAAAACACGCGCTTTTCGGGCTCTCTTCGCCGGATGCGCCGTTCTTTACCTGGAACCAGTACGTATCCGACCACTCGCTCATGCCCGCGGAATTTATCGCTTTCACACGCCAGTAATATACCTGGCCGGACGTAACGCTGAATGTCTGATACCTCGCTTCATCCATAACCTTATTTACGAATATCTCTGTGAAATCCATATCCTTGCCTATCTGCATCCAGTATGTCGCATTTGTCATGTTCTCCCACTCCAACATCGGCGCTGTAATGTCTTTTTGCCCGTAAACCGGATATAAAAGATTCGGTTTTAACGGCGCTGAAAGGTCTTGTATGGGGCCCGTTATAAAACCACTGTTGCCCGGGATATAAACAGAAACCGGTATCTGCACAGGGCTGTTCAGTGCCTCCGCGGAAGTTATAGTTATTGTGCCCGTATCTATGCCTTCGTCAAGGCTCGCAGTATTTACGGTCAGATTTATTTCCTGCGTGCCGGCTTCGGATAAAGAACCGCTGAATATATCCGCGGATAACCATTCAAGGCTTTCGGACAATGTCCAATTCAAACTCGCCGTGCCGGTATTTGACAAGGTTAATTGTTTGCTTGTGCCTGAAGATGATTCGCCGGTTACATAAAAACTCACGGATGAAGGATTGGTTGAAAGTACGGCAATTCCCTGTTCCTGACCCTGGTCTTCATATATAACAAGGCTTACCGGTATTTCTATAGGAACGTTTATCGCAGTGTCTGAAGACAATGTTATAACCGCCTCGTGTATGCCGGCAGGCAGGTTGCTGATGTCAATAGTCACGCTGACGGACGCCGCTGAACCGGCTGTGCCCGCCGCGGGCGTAACAACAAGCCAATCCGCATCGTCCTGTAAAACCCAGTCAAAATCCAGCAGGGTTCCTTTTGATACGGCCAGCGTCTGTGTCAGCAGAGTAGCAGGCGTGCCGTATTGGGCGCTGAAAACAAAACCCGAAGGATAAACATATACGACGGCATAGTCTGTGGTGCCTATTACCGGATTAATGTAACCGGATGCAAGAACGTACTCATACGCGCCGATATCCCAGGCGGATGAGTCAAAGTTTACTATGTCCAGCACGTCTTCTCCCCTCTGAAACCCTGCAATATCTACGCTGAATTCCGCGCTGAGGTCTTTGCCTTTATCTATGGCATTTATTGCAGTGCTTTGCAGGTGGAAATCGCCGTTTACGGCATCAACGAAATAATCAGAAGTAACGGCAATATCGCAATTTTCCAGGGTGCTGTTTGTAATTTCAGCGCCAAATTCTATAAGGCAGTTGACCAGATGTGAATTTTCTATTACAAGCACAGCGGAATCCGGGCTGAAAATCGTAAGGTTTTCGCCAAGGGCGAGATTGGAAACGCCGCCGGAGGTTATCACGCAATTGCGCAGTACCTCGCCGCCGGCGGTGCCCTGGCCGGTGACGGCGAATCCCGCAGTAGGTGACAGGATGCCGTTCTGCAGGGTTACGTCTTTTGAAAGCGTTATGCTCTCCGTATGCGCTATAGTATCTTCTATGCTGATAGTGTCCCCGTCAGTTGTGCTTGCGCTGTTTATGGCATCCTGGATGGTCGCGTACGATTCGCCGGTGGATTCGTTAATCATCTGAGGGATGGTTGAGGTGGTGGTAAACTTATAATAAGACGGATTAGTCGTATAAGACATATTGCCTGCGCCATCCACGGCTATCACGCGCCAGTAATAGGTACTGTTGCCGATAAGGATCTCCGCGCCGGCGCCTGAGAGCGTATAGGACGGATTGGACAAATTAGTCTTATTGACCACCGGTGAACTAAACGAGGTATAGTTATCCAACTGCAGGGTGTATGATACGCCGCTCAGGTCTGTTACGGCATCCCAGCTGAAATCCGCCGTGCTCGTGGAAATAGATGCATTATTTAACGGCAGGGAGAACATCGTGGCTGGAGGCGCGGCGCCATCGTACTTGAACGGCCCTATGTCCTGCGCCATACCTGTGGTATTCGTAGAAGAATACGGCAGGTAGTGGAAATACCACGAACCATCCGAGATTGCGGAGTTAAGAAGTTGAGGAGCTGTTACGGGCGGGGTTGAGGAGTTCCAGACGGGCTCTGTCAATGTAAAGGTGTAAGAAGAGACGTTGTCCCAGACGTAGTAGTATTTATTTATCTGCGCGCCGAAACCGACGGTATTTGTAAAAGTAAAGGTTGCCGTGGAGTACCAGTTATTGGTTAGCTTATCGCAAGATACCGAATCTACGGGTGGCACGATTGGCACCGTATAGGTTACTGTCACATCCGTCAGCACGGGGTCTGAAGAAGACCCGTCGCCTGTGAAGATTGCCTTGTATTGCAGATACCTGCCTGCCGCGGCGATAGACGTATCGCCATTGGTAACGATTTCCCATGCAGGGGTAAAGTCATCCCACCCCGCAGGGTCGGTATTACCTGCCCTGACCTGCATGGTAATAGTACCCGCGCCCGCGGATGTCCATGCAACGGAATCAACCGTTGTGCTGTTATCACCGATATCCTTGGGAGCGGACGTAAAAGTGCCTGAGGAGTAATATGGGTCAGGTATAAGCTCTTCGGTGGAAAACGAACAAGAGGGTTCGGCGGCGGTGTAAGCTCTTACCATAAAATTATCAAAGTCTATAGCATTATTATAACCGCCATATAATCCAACCAAAGTATTGGTTTTACTGGTGTTTGTCCACGTTGCCTGCCACGATGGCGCAGTTGTGCCAAGATTATATATTCGGGATTTTTGAATATTATCACCTTGTCTCAATCCTTCAATCTGATAAAACTGGCCGACTTGCAAGGTCATCCCAATTGAACCTGGACCAGAGCCCCACACGTTATTATCTTCCAATATATTTGTTTTTGTTAAGTCTGGAACACCTTCTGTGGCGCCATAAGCCGCCACATGAACATAGGAATTAGCGCCCTTTTCAAGTAATACTCCACCCCTGGGTACTATTGTGCCAAAAGAGGAGGGCACTTTAAATTGAGCGCTTACCAAATAATTACTTAATCCCGTTAATGTCTTATAACTATATTTATAAACGGCTCCTGTAGTATCAGTTTGATGCCGCATACCTCCCGATTCAGTCCAAGTACCCGCATTATTCGTCCAACCGCTTTGATCTCCGTCTTCAAAATCATCAAATAAAGCATATACATTTCCCCTGTTTTCTATCGCACTGTTTGCCGTAGCATTATTGTAATACATATAATAGCTATGCTGTACGGACAATTCGGAAGTGGAAGAGGCGTTTATCGCCGACTGGGTCTTGAACCAGACCTCGTTTTGGGCGTTGTAGTGTTCGCGGATTTCGCTGATTGAAAGAGCACGGTTATAGACAGCGACTTCGTCTATTTTTGCATTGACATAGTTATATGCACCGGCAATATTAATACCTCCCATATAGAGAGTATAATTTGAAGAGTAATTCATTGTGCCGGTTGTCGTAACTGTCTGCGGCGTACCGCCATTAACGATTAAGCTTAAACTGCCGGATTCTGCCTTAATAACGATATACTGCCACTGGCCAGTAGTTAATGTAACGGTTGGGGTATTATAAGTGGTTGAATTTCGATAGATAGCTGCTTTTACAACGTTGGTACCATCAGTAGAATCCTGCCAGAACATCCATCTGTAATTTGAGTTTTCCCAGTTACCTATAATACCTCGGCGTGTGCCAGTGGTCATATTCGCCGTCGGAAAGAACCATAATTCGGCCGTAAAGGTCTCACTATTTGGAAAGTTTGATACCGTTGCATAGTTATTTGAGCCATTGAAAGTTCCAGCATAAGCGCCTAACTTTGCGCTTGAAGCAGTGCCAGCGCCGCTTTGGGCTGTTCCATGCCTGCCATTGCTTGAAGAATCCACAACTTCATTAGCAGTGCCATTCCAACTTGATTCATTCATATGCCATAAACCCAACAATCCGGTAGTCGTTGTTGAGCTAAGTTCTTTCCCCATTCCCACCGAACCCTTACCGACAACCTTTCCTTCCGTATAATACGGACTGCCGCTCAGGGCGCCGTTATTGCCGTTGCCGGACGCGTCGCCGGCGTCGTTGTCCAGATGATAGAGGCCTTTAGTACTTGTATCTGGAACAAGAGGGGTTGTTCTATAAATTGCCTGCACTTCACTCGCAGAAAGCTCCCTGTTATAAACCACAGCCTCATCTATTATTCCATTGAAATAACTGCTCACGCCGGCGCCTCCCCTGCCCACCCCGATGCTCCAATCATCATACGATGTAGAAAGCGTGCCAAAATTTCCACTGGAATTGTTTTGCAGTACGCCGTTAATATAAAGCTTCATGCCCGCCAGGGTTTTACTTCCGTCATAAGTTGCCGCTATATTATACCAGGCCCCTGCGTTTAAGGTCGTTCCGACAGTGGAAAACTGATATGCCGCCCATACCTGAGCTTTACCCATGTTAAATAAAACTGTTCCATTGTTCTCTATTCTAATAAAAGTATTGAATTTTCCACTGCTTGCAGCGCCGCCGTCCCCGTTACCGATAATAACTTGATAGGCCGTAACGGAATTAGGCTTAACCCAGGCGCTTAATGTAAATGAATTATTTTCATTAGATATGCCTAATACGCCGGCAGTTACGTATTGACTGCTCCCATTCAAATTTATTCCCTGCCCTTTTATAATATCCCTGTCCAGTTCATAAGAAGCAGAGCCTGTCCGGTCATAAGCAACGACCCGCAGGTCGCTCAGGTCATTATTTAGATTTCCTGCGTTTCGCAGGAAATCTAAATCAACGTCCGCCTTGACGGAATACCCTGAAGAAAGCGCTGACGCGGTTTCGTTGTTTGTTACGGTAATCAACTGCCGGTTCTGCCATTCGGAGGCCTGGGTGATTTCGGAACCGACGGTTGCCGTCGGAACGCTGGAAATGTATTGTGTGCTATATGCTGTATCTGCCCATCCTTCAACAAAATCGGCTCCGATTCCGTCCTTGTAATTGCCTGCCTGAAAATAACGCAGTCCGGAAACCGTGGATGGAATTGAATTTGTTACAGGAGAGCCGGCAATATGCTGTGTTCTTGCCGCATCCAAAAAAACTGAAGTTTTAATTTGCGTAGTTGCTGTCCTTTCTAAAGTAACGAAATATTTCGTATTCTGCAGAATTGTTATGTTTGAAGGCGGATCTGCTATAACAGAACCATTATCCATACAACGACTCGGATATATCGTAGTATTCCCGAGCGTGACGAAAATTGCGTCTCCGGCGCCGCCATATCTATTTTCGGTATTTGAAAAACAGCCTAAATCCACAAGGCCATTCCCGCCGCTACTACTGGTTATGCATAATATGAAATTCATTTTCCAGCCGACATCAGAAATTGATGATTTATCAAAATAACTCCTGTTGTCTGTTGATGACCTGTTGCCTTTCATATATAATCTCTTATTAGCGGCATCAACATAAATCAAAGTCCCAATATCTGTCCATGAATCTGTTGCAAACTCGTCAAAAAATTCAAAAGTATTTGCACCATTATTCGCATAACTGCCGCCAGATGACGCGTTGGAATTCCCGTAATACATATAAACATTAGACAACCCCACGGGTATACTGTCCGTGCCTGCAACCTTTACCCAGAACGTACCGTCTTTTTCCATCCAATAAGGAAATTCCGTTCCGGAATTTCCTGTAAATCGGATATCAGCGTAATTAAGCTTCATTTTTGCTTCGTAATGTGAAGATATCTCGCTTGCCAATAGAGCTCTATTATAAACGCGTACACCGTCTATAAGGCCGTCAAAATATTCATTGCCGCCTGTATTATACGTAGAACCAATCCACAATGAATAACTGTTATCAACATTATAATTTGCAGAGAGTGAATTATCCAATGCGGCATTGACATAAAAATACGCAGTGTTTGACCTTTTAACAAGCGTTAAATGATACCATACCCCTTGTGTCAGGACGGCAGTACTGTACTGTCCTATTCCCGAACCGCTTGCGGAAATATACCATACAACAGTGCCATCGGCATTAAAAATAAGCGCGTAGCCCGGATACCATGTCCCACCGTCCCTGATTTTACTGACAATTCCTCCTCTTTTCAAAGTATCAGCCTTCATCCATACTTCAACCGTAAAATCATTTGCTCCAAAATCAAGTGAACCGTTTGCCGGATCGCCAGCATCCGCATAATCATCCGTACCGTCAAAATCTACTGCACCGTCAAATTCCCCAACAGCCCATTGCATGCCGGCGCCATTCGCATTTGATGCCGCCGCATTACTTAAATAACCAGAAGTATCCTGCATTCCGTATGTAGAGCCATTGGAGATGCTTCCGGCAGTCCCACCGTCAAAATGCCAGCTCCCTACCAATCCGGTCTCGTTATACACCGGATTTTCCACCTTTACCTGATAATCCGACAGCGGTGAGGCGCCGGCATTATTTATAGTGACCGCTTTACGGTACTGCCACGCGCTCATCGCGGAAGGCCAATTTTCCGCGGGTTTCCACCAGTCCGTCTGCTGTGCGGCTATCTG
>JACRIJ010000124.1 GCA_016220095.1 Planctomycetota bacterium
GAGGTGGTAGAATATCTTTATCAGGAAAAATTATGCGCTATTCAGTACAAAATAAAGCCGAAAATCGGTTAGAAGAAACTTATGAAAGAGTCAACCAATTTCAGACCCGAAATGTCTCAAAAGGTCCCAGCCCGCACAAATTTAAGCCTCTGTTTTCTATAAATGCTACGTCCAGCAAGCCTGAAGGATCTGTGTATTTGGCAGGATTGTTTTTCACGTAGCCGTATAAATCAATTCCTCCTCTGTATCCTATTGAATCACGTCTTCCAAATCTGCCATTTGCTGGAGTATATTCTCTTGTGCGATAGTAATAAGTCTGGCTTTCTCCATCTAATTCTCTTCCCGTATATCTATACCTGTTTAAGACAGATTCAGCCGCTACAAGACTTTCGCCGAACGCACTGTAATCATACATATTCACAATAACTTGCACAGAGTTGATAATATTTCTTGTACTTCCAAGCCCATCCTGCATATAATAAAACCTGCCGGTTCCATTGACTTTGACAAGATTCTGATCAAGGAACGGCGTTAGGTATGTCGCCTGCAAAACATTATTCCCATCATAATCGGCTATTACATTGGCGCCGTCCAAAACGTACTTTTCTGTAACTCCATTCAATGTCTTGACAATCCTCGCTCCTCCGGCGTTATATGTGTACACGGCGTCATTGGCCGCTACAGGGTCGTCATACGCCGTCATTTGATTGTTGTAGTTATACGTCCAATTGAACACGTCGGCTCCTTTCGTCTTTTTTACCTGATTCCCATTGGCGTCGTATTCATACACGCTTTGTACGCCTGCCGTAGTCTCCGTTAATAGCTGGTTTGCATCGTTATATGTATAAACGCTCTGAACCCCGTTTTTGTTCTGTGTTAATCTATTGCCTACCTCATCATAAGTCCAGGCTATCTGATACGGCGTCGCCACTGTCCTCGTTTCCGAGGTCAGCTGATAGGTATTATCGTAGGTATATGTCAGCAAATCCCCGCCCGCCAATGCCATAGTCATACGATTACCTGCATTATCGTGCGTATATGCGAACGACGAAATTACCGTTCCATCGGATTTCTTGTTATTCAGCGCCGTCAGCCATTTCTGTGGGTGTTGGTACTGGTACTCCGCGTACGCGCCGTTCCCATAAATTAGTTTTGTGCGCAAACCTAATTTATTATATTCATAAGCGCCTTCTGTCACTCCATTGCGCTTCACTGCAGTCAAACGTTTTACGGCATTGTAACTGTATTCTACCAAATCACCTTCCGGTTCTGTCATGGCCGTCCTTAATCCGTCTTCTCTATACGAATATTGTAATGTCTTCGCTGGTGTATACATGTTGTCCGTTATCTCTGCAAGCCTGCCTATATCGTCATAGTCAAACGCGGAATCCGTGTTCGTATCTGTGGTTGTCAGCACGTTGCCCTGTGCGTCGTATGTCCGGTTGACCTCTGTCAGGTCCGGATACGTCTTCGCAGTCAGTCTGCCATTCCCGTCATAACTGAAGCTTATCGTCTGGCCTTTCGGATCGGTTTTCGTCTTCAATGCGCCGTTTTGCCAATAGCTATTCGTCGTAACGTTACGCAGGCCGCCAAAGCCCGGATAATCCGTAGTTTTTAACTGGTGATTATTGAAATAGGTATAGCAGGTATTGACCGGATTGCTGTCACGATAGTATGTTATCGTTGTCCTCAAACCGTCCTTATTATAGTCATAGTCCGTTGAAACGAGATTGGCATTGGTCGTTCTCTTTAACTGGCCGTCAAGGTAATATTCATAGCTTGAGGTCTTGCCGTTTGCATCCGTCACCTGCGTCTGCTGTCCGCGTTTATTATACTGGAACGCGCCCGCGTATTGCGGATCCGCGGTGTAACTCGTCGTTACCCGTCCTATCTTGTCGTATTCCGTAAACGACGAAATTGCCTCCGCAGTCCCATAAGCCGCGGTTGCCTGAACCTGCCTGCCAAGCCGATTATAAAAATATTTACTTTGCTCATTCACGCCAAGCGGATCAACTTTCGTCAGCACAAGACGGTTTTCTTCATTGAATTCATATTCCATTATCAAGCCTTCGACATCTATGGTTTTTATCTGGTTATCGGCCTTGTCGTAAAAAACCTGCGAAGCCGCGTGGCTATTGGCCCAGCCGCTTACAACCCTGCCGGCCTTGTCGTACTCCGCATAACTTATTACAGGGGCCTCGTATTCGGTCGGATGACTGCTCTCGCCGGTATCCACAATTCCATTCTGGTTCGTATCGTACCACGGACCTATGGTCTGGGTTCTTCTGCCTGCAGAGTCATACACAAACGCCGTCGTGATATTGGCTTCCGCGCTCCTCGTATATTTCGGGCGTTTCAATTCGTCAAATTTCGTAAAAGTTGCGTTGCCCTCAGGGTCTATTACCGTTGCCGCGGAACAACATCCGCAGTCCTCGTACACATAGGTCGTGACATTGCCCTCGGCATCCGTTGTTGTTTCAAGCTTATCCATCAATGTATAGGTATAGTACGTCGTATGACCCTCGGGGTCGGTAACGCTCGCCTGATTGCCGTTGGGAAAATACGTATAGGAAGTTACGGCAGTACCGGTATCCTTGAATGTCTTTGACACTGAAGATGTCCAGCCGTTGGCAAGATACGCGTATTCCGTGATTGCGCCTTCCGGGTCAGTAGTCTTTTTTACCTTATTGTCTGCATAATATTCCGTGGATGAGCTTATGTTAAGGCCAAGCGGGTCTATTGTCGTCAATACCGGCCTGCCGAGGTTGTCAAACGAATATTCAGTTCTAATGTTCTCCCTGCCGGTACCGTAATCGTCAAGCCTGACCTTCATCCTGTCCATCAGGTCAAATTCATATTTTACCTGCGTATAATTCGGCGCCGGGCCTGTGGCCATTACCATGTTACCCCTGTAGTCATAGGCAAATTCGGAATAGATATTACTATCGCGCGGGTCAAAGGATTTTACCTGCCTGCCCAGGGAGTCGTATTCGGTTTCATACCGGATATTCAGCCCTGCGGGATCCTGGACTTTTGTCGTCATGTAGCCATTGGTATAATAATATTCAACAGTCAAATTCAGACCTGAGGGATTTTCGTGTTCAGCTTTTATCTTACCGTCCGGCCAATATTCATAAGTGTTTTCCTGTTCCACCGCTGTACCGATAGCGTCTATTTCCCTGACCGGACTACCCTGAGCATTGTACTCAAGGTATCTGGAAATATTACGGGCATCGGTTATCATGGTTACGTTATCGGAATTGTTCGGGTCTTCATAACGGAAGGTAGTTACGCATCCTATAGCGCTGGTCTCGGTAAGAATATTGCCGCGATCATCATAGGTGAAGGTCGTCTGCGCGCCGCTTGGGAGCTGTTTTGACAAGAGGTTGCGGGAATTGTCAAAGGTATTATTTGTGGCATTTCCGAGCGCATCGGCATATTCAGACCAGGTATTTGAAAGCCCGTCAAATTCCGCCGTTATAGAACTACCGTCAAAATCGGTTACTGCGGCGGTAGGATTCTGCGCGTCGTAACTTACGGATTTTGTCTTCTGCACCCCGTCTACAGTTTTCGTAATGCCAGTCAATTTACCGAAGGTATTAAACGCGTACATGGTCACGTCGTTTGAAGGATCAGTCTTAGTTGCAATAAGAGCCGTGCCGGCATTATACGTGAAACGCCATTTCCAATTGCCGTTGTCCTTAGACACCTCGGTCAAAAGGCCGTTCGTATAGGCAAGATTCGTCTGATTGCCTGCAGGGTCGGTGATTTGAGAAATTCTATTATCTATGTTATAGGCAATCTGTATCGTACGATTGCCGGAGATAACCACGCCGGTCATATTGGCGCCGGTGTAATTACAGACTACGGTGTTGCCATATAAATCCTGGATTTGAATGAATTGGCCGTTCGCGTTAAAGTTATAGACGGTACGATCTTTGGTTTGCATGACATAGCCGTTACCCGTATCGGTAATAGTGGTATAATCGCCGAAATACTGATAAGCGGTATAGACATTGTCTCCACCCTGGTCGTCAAAGGTAGTCGTTTTACCGGATTCGTCAATGAAGAACAACGTCTGTCCGGGGAGCACGGGTCTGATACGCATATTAAACGTATGAGTCCATTTTGCGCCCAGAGTACCTGCGGTTTCGTCAGAAGAAGAATTATAAAAAAGCGTAATATTATGCGGCAGGGAATTAGCCGGCACGATACCGGTGATAGAAAGGTCTATATTGATGTTACCGCTTGTAAGGTTAAATGACGAGCCACCGGATTGTGCAGGAGTAGAGCCGTTCGGCATCTGCTCGCACGGACTGCAATACCCGCCGTTTGGAGCTTTTGTTGCGAAGGTTCCTTTAGTGCCATCCTGGCCTTTTGTTCCAGGGTCGTTAGGATTCCCGCCGGTTCCACCTGCTATATTAACTATCTGGGCCATTGTATTTCCATCGGGCAGGTCAAGCAATGTATCAGCAAATATCTTTACCCTGCCGCCGCCACCACCGCCTCCGCCGCGGACACCACTTCCGCCAATACCGCCATAAGCAAAGAGTTGTGCGGTGCCGGAGATTTTGACTTTATCGCCGTCAATCAGGATACCGCCGCCTGAACCGCCACCGCCTCCTGCCATGACGCCTGTGCCGTCCTGACCGCTATTCCCATAAGCCAATATTTTACCATTAATTGTTACTTCGCCGCCGGAAGAGAGGATTGCCTTACCGCCCATGCCGCCGTAAGGGTCTATCGCATAATACGGAACGTTTCCGCCCTTTGCGCCTTCTTCTATATCTTTATAATATACGGTGCCCCTCGTACCGCCGCCGGCGCCCGCATTCGGACCGTTACCGGCCCCGCCCGCTCCGCCGTATCCGCCGCCGCCTCCGCCGGATGTGCCGACAGTTGCATCGCCGCCCTGGGTGGTCGTAGTATCGGTTCCACCGTAATCCAAATCGGTAAGGTCAATTATGCCTGTGACTGTTATATTCAGGTTGCCGTAACTTATCAACTCCAAAACGCCCCTTGAATCCGCCTTAAAAGTTCCGTTTATCTCTATTGCAGAGGCATTTATCTTCATGCCGCTTCCGGTCTGTATATGCACTGTCGCACCTTGGGGTACTGTGAAATTATTTATACCATAATGTTCGCCGCCGATGGTATCGTTATTGGAAGGTGTCCAGTCCTGGCCAAGATGATTACCGCCGGAGAGCATCTCCCATGAAGGTTTTACTTCTATCGTGAATTCTTTCCATGTATATGTGCCGTCACTTGCCGTTACCCTGATGGTAAAGTTATAGAAGCCAATAACTGTTGGAATGCCTGTGATAATACCGTCTTCCGACATGCTCAATCCCGGCGGCAAACTGCTTCCCTGATTGATTGACCATGTGTAAGGCGTTGGCCCGCCGCTGACTGTTAATATCCTGGTATAACTCTCATCCTTACGTATATATGGAAGACTGCTGTCGGTCGTAATAATTATTGGATCAACCGTTATGCTGAAGTCCCGTGTGATGGCGCAACCCGGATATTCCGTTGCCCTCAAGGTGAAATTATACGTACCGGCCTGGGTAGGCGTGCCGATTAACTTTGCCTGTCCGGGTAAGAGCCCGTTATATTCACGCTGGCCCTGGTCATACCAGTTAAGATAATACGGATAAGAGCCATTGGTGGAACCAATGCCTATGCCCGGGGGCAGGCTTCCGGCTGAGACATTCCACATATAGCCTGAACACTCAAATGACCGGTATTCCCAGCCCATTTCATCTACGTTATAGGCTTCGTAAGGGGTTCCGCCGGTGACGCTGATAATAGTTTCATAGGAAATGGTTAGGTTTGCGTGCGGGAATGGGCCGTTCGTAGTATAATAAAATGCCGGCCCGATATTTACGGATAATGCCTTGCTTATATAATCGTTATCTGCCGCGGTAACTTTGACTGTAAAGTTGAATGTGCCAATAACGGTTGACGTGCCTGAAATAATTCCGGTTTCCTGGGCAAGACTTATCCCGGCGGGCAGATTACCTGCTGTAATTGTCCAGTTATAAGGGGTAGCGCCGCCTGAGGCGGTAAGCGTTACAGTGTACGGATTGTCCTTGTTGCCCGGCGGCAGGGTATTTGTTTCTATATATAAAGGATATACAAGGATAGAGAACTCACGGGTAATCACTATACCCAGGTAATCCGTTGACTGCAAGGTGAAGTTATATGTGCCGGCCTGGGTGGGCGTGCCGGAAAGTATTGCCTGACCTGGAAGAAATCCGTTATGATAGGCGTAACCATTATCGTACCAGATATCGGAGCCATTGGTTTGGGAAAGAGAAATCCCTGACGGAAGACTGCCAGCTGAAACGCTCCATGCATAACCGGAACAGATATAATAATATTCCTGATAGTCTTCATCGTATGAATAGGCATTGACTGCCGTACCGCCGGTTACATTGATCTGGGTGGTATAGGAATTGTTAATATTTGCCTTGGTTAATGCGCCCGCAGTCGTGATAAAATAGAATTCCGGGGCAATGGAAATGGATAGAGCCTTAGTGATATTATTATTATTCGCATCTGTAACTTTCACCGTGAAGTTTGAAGCGCCTGTTGTTGATGGCGTACCGGTAATTGCTCCGTTATTCGCATTTAGACTCAAACCGCCGGGTAGAGTTCCCACAGTGATTGACCATGTATATGGAGTAGTACCGCCTGAAGCGATCAGATTCGCGGCATACGACATATTTACATTACCGCCAACCAATGAACTTGTCGTAATATTAAGTGAATACACCGTGATGGAGAATTGCCGGCTGATTACTACGCCCGGATAATCCGTTGCCTGCAGTGTAAAGGTATATGCCCCGTTCACAGTAGGCGTACCGGAGAGGATCGCTTGTCCCGGAAGCAGTCCGTTATGATAGGCGTAGCCGTTGTCATACCAGATGTCGGAGCCGTTGGTCTGGGAGAGAGAAAGTCCGGGCGGAAGACTGCCGGCTGAAACGCTCCACACATAACCGGAGCAGATATAGTAATATTCCTGGTATTCATCGTCGTATGAATAGGCATTGACCGCTGTACCGCCGATTACATTGGCCTGGGTTGAATAGGCATTATTGAGATTTGCATTTGGTAATGCGCCCGCAGTCGTGGTAAAATAGAATTCCGGGGCTATGGAAATGGACAATGCCCTGGTAACGTTATTATTGTTCGCATCTGTAATTTTAGCCGTGAAGTTTGAAGCGCCTGTTGCCGAGGGAGTGCCGGTAATTGCTCCGTTGTTTGCGTTCAGGCTTAAACCACCGGGAAGGGCTCCCGCGGTGATTGACCATGTACGTGGAGCAGTCCCGCCTGAAGCAGTCAGATTAGCGTTATACGACATATTCACATTGCCGCCGGGCAAAGAGGTAGTCGTAATCATGAACGAATCCACGATTAGCGTATATTGCACAGCGGCTGTATTATTGGCATAATCCGTGACCGTAACGGTGAAGTTATATGTACCGGCCTGAGTTGGTGTGCCGGAGAGGATTGCCTGGCCGGGAAGAAATCCGTTATGATAAGCGTAGCCGTTGTCGTACCATACATCGGAACCGTTACTGCGGGAAAGAGAGATTCCCAGCGGAAGACTGCCGGCTGAAATGCTCCACGCATAACCGGAGCAGATATAATAATATTCCTGATACTCGTCATCATACGAATAGGCATTGACCACTGTGCCGCCGGCGCCGTTAACCTGGGTGCTATAAGAAGAATTCAATGTAGCCATTGGCAGAGGACTTGAGGTAGAGATGGATAGAGCATCCGCTCGCGCATTCAAACCTGAGAAGACGAAGGCAAAAAACAAAAACGAAATGAAAACCCTTTTCCCGCTTCTTATAAGCTCCCCCCTCAACGAGTTACGTAGATTCAGCATGTCCAATCCTCCTGAAAAATACTAAATAGCGAAATCAAGAATTTATCGGACACATACTTCGCCTTTTCCACGCACATAAAAACTTTACCAAATTCCAAAGGCAATGTCAAGAAAAAATTACAAAATCGCGGGGGACTTGCAATCCGCCATTCAAAACGAATGTGTGTGTTTTTTAGTGAAAGATGCTGTTGTATTTGACGGCAAAACGTCTATGCCGCTCCTGACGGAGCTACGACAAGTCAGGTATAATTTGATTCTATAAATATGGCGTCCCTACGGGACTCCGCGTAATAATTTGCTTAGCATACAACCCATGGGCCGGAACTCAGTCTCTTTTAATCTTCTAATCTGTGCATCTTCGTATCTTCAAATCTTCACAATCTTTCAATCTTTTAATCTTGGAATCTTCTAATCTTTGAATCTGTAATCGTTTCAAGAAACATGCCTTCGGCGTTTCTTCATCCCCCGCCGTACTACTTTGCATCTTAAACCAATACGTGTCCGACCACTCGCTCATGCCCGCGCCGTTGACCGCCTTTATGTGCCAGTAATAAACAACGCCTTCCTCCATGCTCGTCATCTGGTACTGCGGCGTTTCAACTACCCTGTTGACCGCTAAAACGCTGAAATTCATGTCTTTTGCTATCTGCATCCAATACGTCGCGCCGGATATATTCTGCCATGCAAGCAAAGGCATAGTCATTAAGTCCCCTTTCCCGTTTGACGGTGACAAAAGCACCGGTACCGATGGTACCGTTAGAGTTACGACAGCCTGCTGTCCATCGTCCGTGTCCTCCAGAATATCCGCTGAAACGGCTATTGATACCGGACTGTTTATCGCCTGCGCTGACGTTAGCACTATTGTCCCGGAATGAATGCCCGCCGTAAGGCCGGTTATGTCAGCGGTAAGTATTATATCCTGCATACCGGCCGGCTCCAGCGAACCGCTGAGAACGCCAGCAGTCAGCCACCCAATATCTTCAGTCAGTATCCACGCCATGTCCGCAGTGCCGGTATTGGATATCGTCAATTGCCTGGACATTTTCGCCTCTGAACCTGCAGGCGGATAGAAATCCACGGAGGTAAGATTGGTTGAAATTACTGCGTACCCTGCCTGGTCCTGATTCGCATATATAATAACGTCCACCGGTATCTCCAGCGGCGAGTTTATAGCCGTGTCTGAAGTCAAGGTTATGGTTGCTTCATATATGCCGGTAGTCAGGCTTGAAACGTCAACAACAACGGTAACGGACGCGTCAGCGCCGCACGTGCCCGTTCCCGGACTCAACGTAAGCCAATACGCATCATCCTGCAGTATCCAGTCAAAATCCGCCGAAGTCTCTTTGGATATAACCATAGTCTGCGAAATCAATGTGATAGGCGTGCCGTTCTGAGCGCTGAAAACAAAACCCGACGGGCTGACGTCAGCAACCGGATATTCGGCTACGCTTATCGTCACGTCGCTGTAACCCGCGGAAAGTACAAACTCATAAGCGCCGATATCCCACGCGCCTACAGCAAAATTGGTTATGTCCAAAACGTCAACGTTCCGTACGTTGCCGTCTATGTCCGCGGTAAATTCCGCGCTCAGGTTCTTGCCCTTGTCAATAGCGTTTACAGCAGTGCTTTTAAGCCGGAAATCGCCGGTGGAAGCGCCGACAAAATAATCCGATACTGCCGCGATGTCGCAATTTTCCAGCGTGCTGTTCGTGATGTCCGTGCCAAAGCCTATAAGGCAGTTTACCAGATGCGAATTTGTAATAACAATGGTTTCCGCGGGATTCGGATTGAAAATAGTCAGGTTTTCCCCAAGCGCAAGGTCTAAAATACCGCCTTTGGTTATCACGCAATTCCTCAATATCTCGCCGCCTGAAGAACCCTGCCCTGTTACGGCATAACCGCTTGAAGGCGCAAGCAGGGCATTCTCCAGTATTATGTCTTTGCTTATGGTAATATTTTCATCATGCGCTATCGTGTCTTTCACGTCAATGACGTCGCCGTCCATTGTAGAGGCGCTGTTTATAGCGGATTGGATGTCGGCAAACGACTCGCCGGTGGATTCGTTCACCATCTGCGGCACCGCCGAGGTCGTCGTGAATTTGAAATAAGACGGATTGGCAGGATAGGATGAATTCGCCGCCCCGTCCACGGTTATCACGCGCCAGTAATATATGGTGTTGCCAGTCAAAACCTCATTGCCTATGCCGGATAACGAATAGGACGTATCGGCCATACCGGTTATATTAACCAGCGGCGAACTGAAAGCCGTGTAGTTATCCATCTGTAATGTGTACGTTACGCCGCTCAGGTCGGTTGTGCCGTTCCATGAAAAAGACGTGGTAGAAGTTGCAATGAAATCATTATTGGACGGCAAAAGCAATACTGCGGACGCGGGCGCAGTGCCGTCGTATTTGAACGGGCCTATATCCTGGGCAGTGCCGGCCGTATTCGTTGAGGAATACGGCTTGTAATGCAGATAGTGAGAACCGTCAGCCGACGCCATTATGGAAAGCACGCCGGTATTCCACATGGATTCAGTCTGGTCAAAAACATGCGACGTGTTCGTATCAAATACATAATAATACTTATTTATCTGCGGCCCGAAGCCCGTTGTATTTGTGAACGTAAATAACGCGGTTGAATACCAGGTATTGGTCAATTTATCGCATGAGACCGAATCCGCCGGAGGCACTATGGGCACCGTGTACGTTATGGTAACGTCGGTCAACACGGGCGCTGATGAAAAACCACTGCCGCCGGAAAACGACGCCTGGTACTGCAAATAGCGGCCTGTTGCGGCAACGGACGCATCGCCGTTTGTCACGGCCTCCCATGCCGGCACTGATGACGTCCACCCTGAGGGGTCGGAATTGTCCGCGCGCACCTGGAGCGCGATAGCGCCTGAACCGGAAACTGTCCATGCCGTTGAATCCATCCACGTATTATCCCCGCCGGTGTCTTTGGGCGAAGAGGTAAACGTGCCCGTAGTCTGGTAAGGGTATTGTTCCGTGCCGAATGATACGGACGGTTCTTTTGACGAATATTTCCTTACCCGAATCTCTTCAAACCAATCCGTAGATGACGTCCACACGAGGAAACCCAGGGAGCCGGAGGTTGTTACGGCCAGATTGGTTACGTCTAAAGTTGTCATATAATAATTGCTTTCCAGATTTGTAAGGTAATCCTTGCCTGTGGCGCCGTTGAACGCGAAGGACATGAAATGCCAAACATTCTGCGGTGGGTCGTACGTGACAGTGCCTTTTTGCGAACCGTCATTCAAATAAAAATCGTTGTTTGCCCCGCCGCGTGAAAGCGCCTGCACCGAACCCCTGACGGTAAATCCCATGTGCTCGGTTCCCGTCGTACTCACCCACCTCATCCGGCTTTCCACAACGGCATCCGCCACCGTATATGCCTTTGAATAAACCGAATAAGGCGTCGTGCCTCCGTTGTTCGTCACCTTAAGCACGCCGTTTTCCTCTATAACGCTTGAACCCGTGTTAAGAGCCCATTTTCCCGTATCAAAATAACCGTCGCTGAAATCATCCTGGAAAAGGTAAACGTTGTTTGGATTTGCCGCGGACGCAGAGGCGGAGGAATTGCCGTAGTAAATAAAGAAATCGCTTGTGCTTGACGAAGCCGGAACGTCCGCCGTTGTCTTGAATAATATCTTGTTAACGCCTGTTGTAACCAGTTTGCCGGAATTAAAAAACATGCCGTTATTGCCTGAACCGGTATTGTTGTTGCCGGATTTATCCGCGCAACTGCCGTCCAAGTCCCAATAGCCTGCAATGCCGCTTATGGAAACGTCGAACGCGCGCCTACCTGTCCCGCCGTTATAAGCGGAAGAAATTTCCGACAGGAGAAGCGCGCGGTTGTAAACCGCGGCGTCATCAATAAAACCGTTCCAATAATTGCTGTCACCTCCGATTACAAGCGGCTGTGTGTTTGCCATGGTGTCAACGGTGCCGGTACTGTCCGCTGTATAACTCTGCTCTGCGCCGTCAACGTACAATTTTATCCCGGCTTCGGCAGAGCTTCCGTCGTAAGTCGCCGCCACGTGATGCCACGCATTATCGGCAAGATTCGTAGAACCGTACCTGCCCAGACGCGCCCCGTTCGTACCGTACATCTGCAAGGAAAGCTTTCCCGTTGAATTATAAAGCCGGAACCAATACCCTTCATAATTGGCAGTTGATTTTGCTTTTCGTATTATAGTTGGATAGCCGGCGGCGGACGCGGTTTTAATCCACGCCTCCAGAGAAAAGGCATTTGTCTTGTCAAAAGTCAAGGTTGAAACATGCGCGATACTTATGTAATCATTTGTCCCGTCAAAATACGCGCCCTGTTTCAAATCCGGTACAAGAAAGGCCTTCCCATCGCCGAAATATGTGCCGTTTACAACGGTGCAGTTATTGCCCCTTGCCGACTGATCGCCGCAATCGCCGTCAAAGGGGAAGTACGCGACAAGATTGGCGTCCGCGCCTACGGAGGTCATCGGCAGGGGTTTGGGCGCGCCGGAATTATACAATTCAGAGATCTCCGTCGTATTAAGCGCGCGCCTGAAAAATGCCGCTTCATCCATGGCGCCGTTGTAAAAATAATTCGTACTTGAATACACGTGCCCGCCGATCTTCAGGGGATTGGTTGGATTTGTCCAATACGTTATGCTTCCCGAAGCGGACTGTACGCCGTTGATGTAGATATATGTAGTACTGCCGCTTTTAACAAAAGATATATGCTGCCAGATATTATTGACTATGGCGCCTGTGGGCGTAACGAGCTCGTTGATGCCCGCCCTGCCTATGCCCACACTGCCGGTGGAATAGACGTACATACACCAGTTCTGGTCGTTGTTTACCTGATTGAAAAAGCCCTGTGCCACGGCGGATGCAAGGTTTGCCGGTTTCACCCAGAATGTTATAGTACCGTCGTTTGAAGACAGGTCCCAATCCGCGGAATCCGGCGCTGTAACGTAATCGTCAACGCCGTCAAAAACAATAGCCTTGCCTGTAGCAAGAGTACGGTCCAATTCATAGGTATTTCCCGATGAAGGGTCTTTATATACAATAACCGCATCGTCGGCGTCCGGCTGTGCCTTGCCTGCCGAGGCCAATGATGCCAAGCCCATATTTATGCCGGTCGTATAATTGGCGGGCAGTACGGAAGACGCAGAGTTGTTCGTAACAGTCAATTGCCTACGATACAGCCATTGGGAAGCCGAGGTAACTTCAGAACCTGCCGAGCAAACCGGTTCAGACGCAGTGTATTTACGGACAAAAACCCAATCTACAAAAAGATTATTATAACCGGTGTGCTTGCAAAAACCTATACCATTACGGGCAAATGATGCGGCGGGCGCAGGAACATTCTTTTGCGCCTTATATACACGATCAATCCAAACATTATAAGTGCCGTCATTAGGGAAATCCATCCGCTGATATTGCCAGGTATTAGGAATTATATTGGGGGCATAGGTATTTAACCAATTCGTATCAGCTCCACCGTTTTCACCTCGCTCCGTCCATTGATTACCGGTAACATCGCCTTCAAAACCTATCCAATTATTAATATCCTGAAAAACGATTACGAGACCGCCTGGGTATTGAACCCCTCCCACATCTTTCAGCCTGGATTCTATTATATGAGCAGATGGAAGCGATACCAGCTTGTAGGCCTCAACATCCTTATAACTGCTTCCGCCTATTGTTATATACAATCCTTTATTGCCGTCCACAGTACTTGCCGAGATAGTGGAACTTTCTTTGAACCAATCGGCCACATTTCCATCCTCAAAATCATCAAAGAAATCAAAGACAGCAAGCCCATTGCCCACAAAACCCGCTGAAGTATTGCCGTAATACATATTGATTTGAGACAGCCCTGCCGGAATGCTGTTTGCACCGCCGACTCTTACCCAGAACATGCCGTCCTTTTCCATCCAGTAAGGAAATTCAGTCCCTGAAATTCCTGTAAATCTTATGTCTGAGTAATTGAGTTTTGCCTTGGCGTTATAACGCGCCTGGATTTCATCAATGCTGAGGGCGCGGTTGTAAACGCGGAATTCATCCATAATGCCGGAGAAATGGTTGCCGTTATAATTGTCCGCAATCTTCAGCGGCCCTGTAGAACTGCCTACTGACGTAACTGCAACGGACGCCCTCTGCTGGCCGTCAACGTAGCAATACGACCTGCTCAGGCCTGAGTTATAGACCATGACGATGTATTGCCATTGGTTGACCGTAAGCGTCACGCCTGTATCCCACTCCGCGTTAACAGGCCCCCAGGAAATCCCAACAGGAGCGCCGGTCTGGTAATAGAGGTAATTCTCTCCACCGTTCAGGATATCATCAGCGGACCTGCCGTAATAAACTCTTGAGGTGACCAAATCCGCGGGCTTTATCCATAATGCCACAGACCAACTGGTTGAGAGATTCCAATTCGTAGAATCCGGAATGCTGACGTAATCATCCGTACCGTCAAAACTCAAACCGTTATCAGCCCTGCCGGCCGTTGTCCACAAAGGTCCGTTTGTCAGCGTACCGGCATTGCTGTAACCGGACATATCCGCAGTTGTAGAACCGGCGCCTTCGTCAAAATGCCAGCTTCCCGCAAGGCCGGTTTCGTCGTAAACCGGGTTTTCCACCTTCACCTGATAATCGGACAGGACTGAGCCGACATTATTTATCGTGATTGCCTTACGGTACGTCCACTGAGAAGCCGGGGTTGCTTCCGAGCCAATAAACGTTATCGGTTCTGGCGAAACGTAATTGCGTACAACAACCCAATCATACATTACGGTTCCGGTATTTAATCTTCCAATAACAATGGGAAGGCTTCCTGAAGGAATGTTCGCGGTATTTGTGTAAACCAGATTGCCTTGTTGATAAAGGGCGATTGAGGTAGTGGAAATGCGCCTGATTTCATCCGTATTATAGGAACTTCTGTTTAGCGGAAAAACAACCGCATTTTCCGTATACGCCGTTGTTGATACTGCTGAATCAATGTAACCGGCCGTTGTTGACGTATACGTATAGCCCGTTGCAACATTATTTGAAATAGAACCGACCGGCCTGCCGGAACCGTCGGCATAACCCACATAGCCGCTGTCCGCGGTGCCTGCGGAAACCACCTTGACACTTGCCCTCATGGCAGTACCAGTACCAAACGTCTGCTGAGATCTTATGTAAGTTGTCCCTGAAGCGCCTGTCGTCAATTCCCCGTTCGCAACCGACTGCGCGCCGGTGTTTACCGTCCATTTTACGGCAGTATCCAATGAAGTACCGTCAAAATTATCATAGAAATTCAAAGTATTGGCGCCGTTATTTGCATAATTACCGCCGAAAGCCGCGCCGGAATTCCCGTAATACATATATACGGTTGACAGCCCTGCAGGTATGCTGTTAGCGCCTACTGCCTTTACCCAGAACGTCCCGTCTTTTTCCATCCAGTAAGGAAATTCCGTTCCGGAATTTCCGGTAAATCTGATGTCGCCGTAATTGAGTTTGGCTTTTGCATTATAATGCGCCGAAATTTCGTCAACGGCAAGAGCGCGGTTATATACGCGCACCTCATCAATCATTCCGTTGAAATAGAATGTCGCACCGCCGTCCGTTCTTCCCAAGAAATGCGTGTATGAATTCGTTACTGCGCCTGCGGCCCAGTTTGCGGAATTATTGTCTTTTACGCCGTTGATATAAACATGCATAATGCCATTGCGCCACAATCCGACTACGTGCACACAGGTGTTGACTGTGACAGTTGTCGCGGTATCAAAATATGCCTCGGAACTGCCGTTGCCGAGATGCCATCTGAAAACGTTATTGTTGAGCGTCAACAGCCACCCTGCCCGGGCCCATCCGCCCCCGCGCGAACTTATGCTTTGCTGGCTGACGCTTACGGTTTTGGGGTAAATCCATGCCTCTACGCTGATTTCACCTATGATATTCATATTGGAAATGCTTCCGGTGGAAATGGAATCGTCGGTGCCGTCAAAATTTATCGCACTGCCGTATTTGCCGGAGGCGCCGTTTGTCCAGGCCTGGGTTGAAGCCGTCTGCGTGCCGCCGCCGCCGATTGTCATTGTGCCGGCGCCCGCATTTCCGGAACTATCGGCAATATTCGTCCCTGTGCCTTCTTCAAAATGCCAGCTTCCCACGAGTCCGGTTTCGTTATAGACCGGGTTTTCCACCTTGAGTTGATAATCGGAAAGCGCACTTGCACCGGTATTGTTGATTGTTATTGCCTTGCGGTACTGCCAACTGCTCATAGCCGAAAGCCAGTTGGCGCCGGGAGACCACCAGTTCTGTACCGGATTCCACCAGTCAGCCTGTACGGCCATCTGCACCGAATCCGTTGCCACCTGCGTATTACCGACCGTGCCGCCGACAAAATCCGCCGTCGTCGTTTCCTGCCAGGTCTCAGCGAACAATAACGCGGAAAACAGGATACAGAAAACAGGATAGATTATACAGGTTAAAGGTGATAGGTTATTGGTAAAACGTAACGGTTTTACCAATTCAGTCTGTAATTTCTGATTTTGTACTGTTTTTTTCATACACAACCTCTTAACTATAAAATTCTAAGCACTAAACTCTAAATTCTAAACAAATCCCAAATCCTAAACTCAAATTCTCAAAACCCGACGCACGACCATGTTTTGGTCATTTGAGCATTGAATTTTTGAGCTTGTTTAGTGTCTTACGTCTCAACTTCTGCGTATTTTGCACAGAAGTTTACAAACCATAGTACTTTCGTCGCGTCACTTGGCGCTCTTGACGTCCTCTGCGGCTTATTGCGTTCGTCGTCGGTTCGGATGTATGACGGCCGGAATAAACCGCAAAGTTCGCAAAGAACGCAAAGACGACGGATATTCGTATCGTCTTAGCGTAC
>JACRIJ010000129.1 GCA_016220095.1 Planctomycetota bacterium
CAAATACTTGACCGGACTGAGAGGCAAAATCCGGGCAAAATAAGCACGATTGGCCGGCGAAATTGCGAATTTGTTCTTTTCTAAACTATCGTTCTATAGTGTGTAATAAGTATAGCGTTATTTTATAAAAAGTCAAGTTTTCTTGTATTTTGCGGTTTTGGGGATAATGACATGTTGCAAAATGCTCTCGTCTATTTGATAATATCAGTGCTCTCCAGTCTTAACAGCTTTTTCTTTAGATTTGCGCCGCCTGGAGCGGAAAAACCGCCTATCTGCCCGTTTTGCTTTATGACCCTGTGGCAGGGTATGAAAATAGGAATTTGGTTTTTGCTCATCGCAGTTCCAATAGCGCGCGCCGCTCCTGGACGGCCTGCCCTGCGTGCAAGTTCCGAATAGCAGATAACCATGCCCGGTTTGGTTTTTCTTAGAATATAGTATGTCTTTTTCTGGAAAGATGTCGCCCATCTAAGGTCCATGGCAAAAACCGCCTTCAGGCCTTGCCCCTTGAAATAGGAATTTAAGGCGAATGCGATTTTTACAAGAGCCCTCCCGACACCGGGAGTCGCGCGGGGGAATTGAATTGCAATCCTTTTCCTCAGTGCTTCAGGTGAATTGCATCCGATGAATACTCTCCGCAGGCCTTTTGGAGATATTACCGCTGCTGCAACCCCAAACGGCGTTTGAAAAATAATGTATTTCATAAATACGGAATTACCAAACTGAATCCGCATCTCTTTTAATCTGCCTTATCAACGCGCCCGTGGAAGCGAATTTCCTCTGCTTCCTTATATAGCTCATGAATTCAGCTTCAATCTCTTTCCCGTAAATATTGTGCGAAAAATTGTGTATATATATTTCCACTGTCCTTCCTTTATTCTTGCTGTCGGTAAAAGTCGGTCTCGTTCCAATGCTGAGCAGGCCTTTGCAGTTATTGTTCCCCAAACGGACTCTTACGCCGTATACCCCGTCCGGCGGAATAGCTTCATTAAACGGTTCAATATTGGCTGTCGGAAAACCGAGTTTTTTGCCCATGCCCGCGCCGTGTATAACCCTGCCGAGCAGTGAATATTTTTTGCCAAGCATTTTTGCGGCCTCGTCTAATTTGCCCCCCAGCACTGCTGCGCGGATGCGTGTACTGCTTATCGGCATGGTTTTATAGATGCAGTTTTTGCATACAATAAGCCTGATAACGTATTGTCTGCACAGGGCGCTGAGCATCTTTAAGTTGCCGCTTTTGTCTCTGCCGAATGTCGTGTTTTCACCGAGCA
Organism: Planctomycetota bacterium; assembly: GCA_016220095.1. Classification (GTDB taxonomy): domain Bacteria; phylum Planctomycetota; class MHYJ01; order JACQXL01; family JACRIJ01; genus JACRIJ01. Next base: position 1,269 of record JACRIJ010000129.1, read on the forward strand.
CTATGCCCTTAACTCCGATCCTCTTTATGAGCCAATCCTCAGCAAATTTCCGTGCTGTAACAGCGGCAAATGCCTTTGTAAACGGCAGGACGGCACATATATCAACAGGAAATTCGGATAAAAGCTTGAGCCGGTGGTGCAGGGAATTGAGCATCAGCGGACCAGCCGCATTTACGATACCTTCGGGATGCGTGTCAAATGTCAGAATTACTAAGGAGCTCCCTGTTTTTTGGGCCTGGGATACGGCAGTATTAATGATTTTCCGGTGCCCTTTATGGACGCCGTCAAAGATACCCCATGTTATGACGGGGTTCTTTAAGTGTAGTTTTTCAAGTTCTGAAAGTGAATGAATAATGCGCATAGTAGTAGTATATGAATAAGTATGGTTACAATCAAAATATTGCCATAAAGGCAAAAAGTTACGAAGGATGATTAACGGATAATCAACCGCGAATGCATACGCATAAGCACGAAGATGGATTAATAAGTATTCATTCGGTGTATTTTTTTTCCAGCTGTTTCAGTTTGGTGCGGAATGCCTGTTTTTCAGCCGGGCTAAGCCGTGAGATAAAGAGTACCGCGTCAAGGTGGTCCACTTCGTGCTGTACAGCCCTTGCAAGAAGGTCTTCGGCTTCGGCAGTGAGTTGCTTGCCCGCAAGATCAGTAAATTGCACGCATACTTTTTTGGCGCGCGCTATCTTGCCGGTTATTTCGGGAAAGCTCAAACAGCCCTCTTCGCAGATCTCCTCGCCTTCTGCGGAAATAATCCTGGGATTTACAAGTATCAGGTCGTTCTTTTTTTCGCCCGTAAGATTTATCACGACAATCCTGAAGGGGTATCCTACCTGGTTTCCGGCCAATCCAATGCCCTTGTTTTGCGCCATGATTTCCAGCATGGCGGCGGCCACCCTGCGGGTTTCCTCGGTTACCTCCTTAATGGGAGCCGCTTTTTGTTTAAGTATAGGATGCGGATAAAAAAGCAATTTCATAATAAAACGATAATATTAAAAACTCAATAAAAAGGCAAGTAAAAATTCCTTGACAAACCGTTTTATTTTGTTATAATCTTGCTTTTTGAATAGTAGGACAAACACAGTTATTATCGGAGGTTTAATGGTTACATCAGATAGACCGGAAAAAGAAGCCCCGCCTGAAAAGGATGCTAAGGCGCCTGCAGAGGCGAAACCCGCTAAAGAAGCCAAGGAACCTAAGGATTCCAAGGATGCCGGCGCGCCCAAAGAGCAGGTGAAAGAGGCTAAAAAGAAGATAAAAAGGATCGTATCCAAGGGCGTCGTGCATATTAACGCCAGTTTTAACAATACCATCGTAAGCATTACGGATATGAACGGCGACGTTATTGCGAGTTGTTCAGCCGGGGCTATAGGATTTAAGGGTTCCCGCAAGAGCACCCCTTACGCGGCTCAGAAAGCCGCTGAAAACGCGGCAAATAAGGCCATGCAGATGGGACTCAGGGAAGTTGAAGTAAAAGTTAAAGGCCCGGGTTCAGGCAGGGAAACCGCTATAAGAGCCCTGCAATCCGTAGGCCTTGATGTCAGATCCATAGAAGATGTTACACCCCTGCCTCATAACGGATGCAGGCCGCCTAAGAAAAGGCGCGTATAATTTTAAGGAGAATAGATTTAAATGGCAAGAATTTTAGGACCTAAATGCAGGCTCTGCAGAAGAGATGGACAAAAACTGTTCCTCAAAGGAACAAGATGTGAAACAGCTAAGTGCCCAGTAAGCATGGATTCATCCAAACGCAGACAGCGCATCGCTTCACCCGGACAACACGGCGCTAAAAGATCGCAGAATTCCGATTACGGCATTCATCTAAGGGAAAAACAAAGGGCAAAGAGATATTACGGCATCATGGACAGGCAATTCAAACATTATTTTGAAACCGCCAATAAGATGCCCGGCAATACGGGTGAAAACCTGCTTATTCTCCTTGAACGCCGCTTGGATAATGTGGTATATCAGCTCAAGCTTGCGCCTTCGCATTCCATGGCGCGCCAACTTGCAAGGCACGGACACATTACCGTAAATAATAAAAAAGTGTCGCTTCCTTCCTATCTTGTCAAGGCCGGCGATGTCATTAAATTGCGCAAGGAAAAGTCCACAAAGGCCGTTAAACCGCACTTTGATATCGCGGATAAAACAACTATGCCTTCATGGCTCAAAATAGATGATACATCAATGGAAGGCCATGTCGTACAACTGCCCACAAGGAGCGAAGTAGCCCTGCCGATAAACGAACAGCTTATCGTAGAATTCCTGTCAAGATAACAGGCGAATACTTAAAGAAATTTCAAAGGCGTCCGTAAAACCGGACGCCTTTTTTGTTTTTAAACAGGACTGGGACTTGACGAGACTTTTAAGAGACTGACGACGCCCGCTAAACACCGGATTAACAATAAAACGACGTAACCGTTAATCTGTAACGCCTTAACGCTTGTTATCTTATTGCAACATAGTCGTCGTGTCCCGTTAAGGTCTCGTAGAGTCCCCCTGTTTAAAAACGCCCGTAGTCCGTGTTTACCCGTTCACTGACCGGTTACTAACGTATTCCCTTTTTCCTTGAAAATCCCGACCGTATGTGTTACTTTTAAGCCGATGCAGTGCTACGATAAAAACCTTTCACAGCTGAAACGGATAAACTCCCAGCTTGCGGATGCCGTTGAAAAGATTCAGCCGAATTCCGGAATGGCCCTTATTGACACGCATTCGGGCCCGAAGACCCTGCGCGTTACGGCTGAAAACGGCACTGATGTCTTTCTGCACAGCAAATATGATCCGCTTAAAGAAGCGGCCCGTTTGATTGATAATTTCCCGGCAAAACCGCTGGAAAATTACGTTCTCCTCGGCCTCGGCCTTGGGTACCATCTGTCGGAATTGGCCGGACGCTTAAAAAAAGAATCCTATATCTTTGTCATTGAAAAAGATGCGTCTTTGTTGAAAACCAGCCTTCAGACGATTGATTGGTCCGTCATATTCGCTAATCCCAACGTTATTCTTCTCGTCGGCATTGACCCCGCTGAAATCTTCAAACACCTGCGGCATTACCTCTCAAAGATATTCTCCGGCGGCACTACTATCATAGCACATCCGCCTTCCATGCTCGCGTTCCCTTCCTTTTATGAACTTGCTAAAAAAAATTTCGTTGAATTCATTAAAAGCGGTCTGTCTATTTATTCCACAACGCTTGTATTGCCGAAAAAAACCTGCGTTAACCGCATTAAAAACCTGCCGGAATATCTCCTGTCGCCGGGAATAAGCGAATTTGAACACAGGTTTAAAGGCTGTCCGGCTATCGTCGTGTCTGCCGGACCGTCACTGAACAAGAACATAGCTGTGCTCAAAAAGGCGCAGTCAGGCGCCGTTATAATAGCCGTCAGCACGAGCGTAAAAAAACTGCTCTCAAGCGGCGTGACGCCTCACTTTACGGCTATACTTGATTATCATGACATCTCAAAAAGATACTTTGAGGGCGTTGACGCGAAACATGACATCATCATGGTTACCGATCCAAGAGGCAATCATGAGGCAATAAAAGCTTTTGCCGGCAGAAAGATTTTTCCGAATGACGAATTTATAAATATTACGTTGAAAGGCATGAATATATGGAAGGGACATCTTGAACACGGGGCTACGGTCGCGCATCTCGCTTTTCTCTTCGCATGGTATATCGGCGCTGATCCGATAATTCTCGCAGGCCAGGATTTGTCTTATCCCGACGGCGTAACGCATATTCCCGGCACCGCAATATACACGCAGTGGCGGCAGGAAGTCAACAGGTTCTATACTTTTGAAACAAAGGAATGGGAATACATAATGCGCTATAAGGACAGCCTGACGAAAATAAAGGACGTTAACGGAAATGAAGTTTATACCGACAATAACATGCTCGGCTACCTTAAGGATTTTAACCTGCTTTGCGAGTCTGTCGGAGTGAAATGCATCAATTCCACCGAAGGCGGCGCTGACATAAAGCATACTGAAAAAATGCCGCTTAAAGAGGCTATAGAAAAATTCTGTTCGCGAGAGATACCGGGCGAAAAATTTAAGGCATCCAGTTTGACGGATGATGAAAAAAACGCGTTGAAGAAAAAAGCCGTTTTGGAAATTGACCGACGGCTTGAGGAGTGCATGGAATTGGACAAGCTCTATAACGCTGCTTTGAAATTCCTTGAAAAAGCTAAAAAGAAGATTGACGCCGGAGAAAACGCCGACCCGGCCGTTTTGAAAGTGCTTAAATTGAAAGAGAAAATCACCCAATATGAGGAAATCTTTCAGATCCTGTCCAATATCGCAAAGTCAGACTCAGTCTTGAGCGAGAAATGGGATAGAAGGATTCTCGCGGAAGATATGAAAGGCACAGCCAAACAACGTGAACAGGCCGAAAGGAATTTGGTTTACCTGAATGCCTTGAAAAAGGCGTCGGAATTCTACGTTGACCTGCTTGAAGGTACCAGGGCGGAACTTATACGAAGTAGCGAGTAACGAGTAGCGAGCAGCGAGTAACGGGGGACGGCGATGAAAGTTGATATTTGAACATGTGACAGTTCTTTTGAGGATTAAAGATAAATGTACTTTGATATTCTTTCCCATATAATGATGCTTCTGGATAAGACACGGATGTCCGCTTTTGAGGCGGCTGTCAGAAAAACAGTCCGTAAAGGCGATATCGTGCTTGATATCGGCGCGGGTACAGGCGTTCTCGGTTTCATCGCGCTTAAATACGGCGCGCGAAAACTGTACGCCGTTGAAGAAGCGGGCATAATAAACGCAGCTAAAAGAATTGCTGCTCAGAATGCCCTTGCGGATAAAATAACTTTTCATGAATCCAATTCCAGGAATATCGTATTGCCTGAGAAAGCCGATGTGCTCGTGATGGAACTCATCGGCGACGCGGCGCTGAATGAAGATATCCTGAGCTGTGCGGCCGATGCCCGCAAAAGGCTGTTAAAGAAAAACGCGAAGATTATACCTCAAAAGATAAAAATTCTGGGCGCGCCCGTCATGAACATAAAATATGCCGGTCACACGCGATTAAAAAAACTCTGCGGCCTTGACCTGTCTCTGTGCGGCGATTCGGCATCCAATAGATTGCTTTTTTTTAACAGAAAACCCGCTAAGTTTCCGCTCGGATACAAGACTTTGTTTAACTTCGATATACAAAATGCCGTTGCTGAATCACTGCCTGCATCTTCTTCCGTGGAATTTTCCGTAAAGCATGCCGCTTCTAAAATCAACGGACTCGCAGTGTGGTTTGAAGCTGAATTATGCAAGGGGGTCGGGATAAATTCAATGAAACAGGATACGCACTGGGCCGTGGTCTTCCTGCCGTTTAAAAATATGCCGGTTCTGCAAAAAGGAGATAAGTTGACGGTAAAATTGACGTTCGGTAAAAACGTCAGCTGTACATGGGAAACTTCTCTCGTTAGAAAAGGCAGGGAAGTCAGCCATTCCGCAAGTTCAACCATGCTTGACGGGATCATTGATGCGGATAAAATTCTTAAACTTGGGAATGAGAAAAGCCCTGAATTGAATACTTACGGCTATGACGCGCTCCTGGTACTGGAACAGGCAGGTAAACGGAAAAAAGTCGGAGAAATAGTAAAAGTATTGATGCGCAAAGGGAAAATGAGCTACTCTAATGAGGAATCGGCAGGCCAATTCGTAAGAAAAGTTCTTGTTAAAAATATTGTTTAAGTAAAAGCGCGGGTTTCAACTCCCCCGCGGCATTTTGCAGGGACAGGGCATCCTGACACTTCGGTCGGGACTTCCTTCAGTCGTTACCCTGTCACTATAGCAACCATTGGCAAATTAAATACATAGGCGCTATTTCCCAACCCACCTTCACCGAGGGGGGGGGTACACCCCCGCCTATACACTTCCCACTCCTTCGGAGTTGACCTATGCATATTGTCGGAGCCTCTTGTCCAAGCGCTTGTTTTTCACTTATGGAAAAGTTCCTTCACTTGATTATCTCTACTGAGGCAGTACCTTTTTTGTGAAAAAATCCTTGACTTTCGGCGCGGTTTTAAGTATAATAGCAAAATAAGTAAATAGTAGTTAAAAACTAACAAAGGAGGTTTTTGCAATGGCTAAAGAAGACTCGGGAATTCCGATTGGCACGGACGCATTGGGGCAGAAACGCGATTGGGTAAGCGTGCGCGAGGCGTGCGAATATCTGGACGTAAGCGAACAGACGATATTCAGGTGGCTTAAGGAAGGCAGATTGACTTATTTTAAGGTCGGCGATTCCACAAGGTTTAAGAAGGAAGACCTTGACGTCATGGTAAAAAAATTTACCGGAGACAAGGATGCGGAAAAATACGGGGCAAAGTGCGTTTCATGCGGGAATTCTCAGCTTATACCGGGCCAGATTGCCGGCACAGGCAAGGTGTATTTTAAGCCATTAAAGACTAAATTCTTTGTATTGGCAGAGAGCGTAGTCAATATAGAGGCGCGTACATGTCCTAAATGCGGATTTGTGCAGATATTTGCGGATACGGAGAAACTGAATAAGCTGACTAAAACGAAGAAGGAAGAATGAAAAACGAATAAGGAAGGACTGACGAAGTTTGGAGTCTGGGGTTTTAACGCCAGGGGGTTAACTTATGGACTGGGTTTATTTAATATTGTATTTTATTGTTTCCGCAGGGGCTTTTTGGGCCGGTTATGTGCATATCGGACGAATGCGCGCAGGATACTGGATTCCGATTGCCATAGCCTGTCTGCTGTGTATTTGTGCGTTTACGGCCTTGCGGCGTTTTCCTGAATATGAATTCAAGATTATCCCATTGTTTTTGGGCGGCATTTACGATTTGATTAATTTTATACCTTTTGCACTGCTGTTTATGGGGGTGGCAGCGAGGAAGACCGTACCGGCATTTCTGTCAAAAGAGATTTTTGCAATCGCTATTATCATTTTCTCGTTTGGATTGTATAGGGCAAGCTGGATATACTCCGGAACCGGCGTCAATCCGCAAAAACAGGTTTTCAGCCTGAAAGGATATTGCGCCCAGACTACCGGCCATACCTGCGGCCCGGCAAGCGCCGTGAATTTCCTGCAGATGTATAATATTCAGGCGACCGAAGCTGAAATGGCTAAGTTGTCGCACACTACATACGCTAACGGCGTAAACACAGCCCAACTCGCACGGGCGGTTGCTGAAAAGGCCGGCGCGGAAGGCCTTGAAGTGGATGTGACTGCAACAGACTGGCAGGCCTTGGCAGAACTCAAAAGGCCCTGCATAACTTTTATTAAATATACATATTGGGTTGACCACGTCGTTGTAATTACCGGGGTAGATGAAACAATGGAGCATGTATCGTTTATAGACCCGGTCGGCGGAAATTTGAAGACTTATGATAAAGATATTTTTCTGCAGATATGGCGAGGGCAGATAATCTATATTAAATGAAATTGGATAATCTGTTTAATCTGCCGTGTAAAATGAGCGAGAGTTGAGGACTTAAGCATCAATGCTTTAAAAATTTACAACTGAACCGCTTTACGGAGCTATTACGTTTGCACAGGCAAACAGCCATTTGGCCCCTACCGGTTTTCTCATTCAGTGACCTTTAACCGCAATTCATCGGTATTGGCCTTCTTATCCGGGAAATACATCAGTGATACCTGCGCGGGCATTACATGGAACTCCCCTGCCACCGTGGCGCGGTAAACGTAATAAACGGTTTTTGTACCCGCAGGCAGGTTCGTCCAGAAAAAAATAACCTTTTCATCATGGTTTTCCCTGTGATAATCAGGCATGTCCTGAACGCCTTCTATTTTCATTGAGCCTGTTTTTTCTATTACCTGGCTTGACGCGGGCAGGTAATCCTCAAGCATCAAAAAATCCTGTGTACTTTTTATTGAGATTTCCAATTTCACAAGTACCATATCTCCGCTCTTCAGGCCGTCTTTTACAGGCGAGGATTTGTACGTTATAATACCATTATCCTTCACGGGATCAAGGCGCAGGTATTCCCTTTTTACGGACAAATCTTCCATGCTTTGCGCCGTAATCCCTTCCTGTCCGGTATAATAACTGGCGTAGATTGAATAAGTTATTTCCATATTATTGTTTTTCTGCAATAAGAGGATATTCGGGCCTTTTTGCGCTTCAGGAGAGGCAAATCCCACGCTGAACGGGCCGGCTATGGATGTTTCTTTATTGATAATAATGCCCGCCCTTGCGCGGTTGTTCAACGTCAGGTTTACGGTTGTTTCCGCATCCGTTACGCCGTTTCTAACTGCGTAATTCGTAAACGCAAATACTACTGCCGCGGTGTCGCGCGTGGATTTCCAATTGGCGCCTTCTCTCTGGAGCATAAGCCATTTTATTGAACTCTGCACTGTCTGCATTTCACCGCATTGCGTTAAGGCGTTTACTGCCCAGGCGGTTGTTTCAACGTTGTCCGTCTGCCAGCGCGTTGAATCTGCATTGCCCCAATACAAAAGCCCGTCTTGTTTTTGCGCCTTATTTTTGAGTTCATTTATCAGTACTGCGGCCTCTGCTTTTCTGTTGGAGCCGTTGAGTACAATAAGAAGCAATGCCTGCGTATAAGGCGACGCGTTTGTTCTTTCCGCGGAATCAAATGCCGTATCTATTGGCGCAGGATTTTCTTTGAAAATTCCGGCCGTGTACAGCGCATAAAGCAGGTATGCGCGGGTTGCGTAATCAATGCTTTTATCCGCAAGAAGCAGTTGGGCTTTTTGCGTTCCTTTTACGAAGCGTTCATTATCAACTGCGTAACCGGCATTTTTAATAAGAGACAGGCCTGTAAGCGCGTAGGCAGTCATAAACGGGTGCGTGGCGTCATTTTCCCACCAACCCCATCCGCCGTCGGCATGTTGCAAAAGGTAAAGGCGTTCAAGCCCTTTTTCAATCATCTTTGGAAGTTCCGCATCAAGTTTTTTGTTTGTCAGGTTAAGTTGCTTCATGGCGCCGTAGGCGGCTATATTCGGCACAAACCTGCTCATAGTCTGTTCGGTGCAGCCGTAAGGATATTCCGCGAGATAGTCAAGGGATTCCATGATTGCCGCGGTTATTGACGGGGTTACGACGGCAACAATCCTGACGGAATCCGCATCCGCATCGCTGGGAATAATCAAAGGAATTTCTTTTTGCGTTTCGCTCAAAACGCCGTTCACTGCAAATGATTTAGTGATGCCGTGGTTGAGGACGGGAAGCGCGGTCTGCAGGGCGTCCGAATCTTCATCCGTCAGTGCGGAGGCGTTTATCTGGCTATTGCCTGATTTTTGAGCTGTAAGCGCGTATTTTGCGGTGCCTTCCTTGCCGGAATCAATTTTCAATGAGTCCTGCGCACCGGCAATTTCAATACCCGTGCCTTTAAGGGAGAGTTTCACATCTTTTGCCGTTTTAAGGAAATTATGCACGATGACCGGCAGGGTCATTCTGTCGTTTTGTGTAAGGAATCTCGGCAGAGCTGTGCGCAGGATCAGTCGTTTGGTTGTTTTCGTATTGAAGGTCGTTTCTCCGACGCGCGTATCTGCGGACATCGCTCTTATGGTAGAGCGCCAGGTCGTAAGATTATCAGGGTATTTCAGCGTTATCTCGGCCTTCCCCGCGGCGTCTGTGATTATCTGTGGTTCCCAGAGTATAGTGGTGGCAAAATCCTTACGGGTAATGGCCGGGGCCATACCGCCGTCTTTGCCTGGCTTGGATTTTTCGTCATATCCAAAACCTCCGTAATTGAGTCCCCCTTCTTCTGCGTCTTCTTCGGGTTCACTGAGGGTAATATCAGGCAATTCTTCCATATTTCCCTCTATGTTGCCTGTTGCCGGAGGCGTTCCCGACTGTTCTGCCGGCGCGGGCCGTGGAGCACTGGGGCTTGGTCCGCCTCCGACGCCGTTAGCACGATTTGGAGTGGCGGCCATCGCTGACATTTTTTCACCTTCCGGTGTTTTGGCAAGGTTTTCCGCTTTCGCCAAGCGTTCTGAAATCTCCGCGGCCCCGTAGGATAGATAATCCGCGGAACTGAACGTGCTTATATTATTGCGTCTTGTATTGTAAAAGAATTTCATTATTGGCACAGTGAGTTCGGGTGTTATGGCGTAAACGGATTCATCCACCACGCCGACGGACAATTCCGCTGGAACCGGCCTGCCGCTGGCATCGGCAGTCTTAATAACCAATTTGCCCTGCTCCTGCGGCTTATATTCGGTTTTATCCGGGGTGACAGATACCGTAATGAGTTTATGCACGGGTTGCACTATTATCGTATGCGATGCTGTAAGGACTTCCTTTTTATATGCCTCGGCCGCGCAGACGAATACATTGGGCGAAAAATTTTCTGTAAGGGGCAAATCGTACACAAATGAATTACCGTTTATCTTTCTGAGCCCGAATGAAAGCATCCTGTTGCCTTCAAGCGTCAGCAGGAGGTATGGATTGGCATTGGGCGTAAGAATGAGCAGATGCGCGGTTTCGCCGGCCGTGTAGACCGTTTTGTCTGAAACAATATCAATCCAGTCGCCCTTATAGCCGAGAATCGCCTCGCCTTTGGCGACCCAGATATTCCTGGATGCCAGGATCCCGGTTTTGAATTCGTCCTCCGCAGTCACTTCCACGAGATGATAACCGGTTCTTGAAAGCGGAATTATTGCCTGGGCAATGCCCTTTTCATTTGTCGTAACAGTCATCTCGGAGCCGGTCTTATTTCTATTTTCGCCTGTAATGCTGTAGAGTGCAACAGTTACTTTTGCAGTAACAGGCCTGCCTTCGTAATCAACTGCTCTTATGTCCGCTTTCACAGTATCCTCGGTGGGATAAAGGAATTTATCCGTTTTCAGGTCTAATGCAAAATTTGCCTTTGTAATCCTTGCGTTTGCGCCTCCGGACACGGCTATCTTGGACGCGTCCGTTACGATGGCCTGTATGGAATACGAGTAATCGGAATCCCATTGTTTTGCGTCAAATGTTATCTTGAATTCCCCGTTGTCGTCCAATTTGCCAGTGCCCTGTTCAACTTGTTCGGGCCGGGTGGATTCAAATTCATTTTTTGTATAGAACCAATCGGCTGTTGCGTCGGTCCATTCAGGCCTTTGGAATTTACTCCGCGTTACTGCATAAATCAGTTCAGCGCCTGCGGTTTTGCCACCGAAATAGTATTGGCCTGAGACCGTAACAGCTATTTTGGAGTTCATAAGATAATGTTGTTTGTCCGTGCGCACTTCCACGAAAAATTCAGGCTTCTGGTATTTTTCAATCATGAATTCAGAACTAAAGGTTTTGTTATTGAATCCTGCCGTAAGCCGGCATTGGCCGAGGCCGGCGTTCTCAGGGAGCTGGAATTCGCCGTTGAAAGAACCGTATTGGTTTGCCGTGCAGGTGCCGGCGTATATCTGGGTATTCTGCGCGTCAGATACCGCAATAGCCACTTCAACCGACGGTACGGGGTTATAGGCGGAATTCTTGAATTCCCTGATGGTCCCTTTAAAGAAGACCTTTTCAGAAGGCCTGTACGCAGGCCGTTCCGTATAGAGATAGACTTTCATGTGGTCTGTCAATGCAGGAAAAGACGTGGTATCATAAAATGCGATATTGGCGTCTTTTTGCACAAAGCATTTAAGAGACGGCGAATACTTGACGTCGGCGTCAAAAAGTCCGTTTGCCGAAGCGGTTCCTTTAGCAACGATATTGCCGTTATCAATGATAGAAATCTGGGCTGATGGTACGGGTTCGCCGGTCATGCGGTCGGCGGCAAAGACAAATATCCTGTCTGATGACCTTTTTACAATGCAGGTAATGTCCGTAACCGGGACTACGCAATATGAAATGAAGTTATTGAATGATGCCTGAAGCAGGTATAGCCCGTTGGCTTTTACGGGCAATTTTACCGTACTCGCGGTGAAATTATCCGCAGGTTTTTCCTTCCAGGATTTCAGGAGCGTAAATTTTTCGCCTGGCTTAGGACTGTAGTTTTCGTAATCCTTTCCGAATATCGAAGGCTTTTCCTTTTCGGTTGATTTGTAAACCGCGTTATTAAGCGCGTTGACTATGGATGTCCCTTCTATGGCCGGCACGGAGAGGTTCTGCTGTCCGGAGATGAATTGGAAAGGCTCTTCTATTTTATATAATACAAACGAGATTTCATTTACACCTGACTGGGACTGGAGTTCTATTTCAGGCGGCTGGCCTGCAGAGCCGGGCTCCTTGAGCTGGAGATAGAATAATTTACTGTTGGCATGAACGGTATTATAGACACAGGCAATAAAGCAGAATACGACAAATGCCGAAAGAATTTTCTTCATAGAACACTCCTTATTTTATATAGATACTTTCAAGGGTTTCCACATCGCCGGTTTTGGTCAGTATGAAATAGTAATCTTTTCTTGTTTCCTCAGGCGTGCCTTCGTGGAGGATGATGCTGACCTTGCAATTGCTTTGTTTTTCCGCGTTAGCCGAAAAATAATGCGCCTGGACAAGATAATTGCCTGGTATGGCATTAGACAGGGTAAACGTTTCCGGTCCGTAACCGGTTGTTACATCAACGTCCAATTTTCCCCCAATGGCGGTGTCTTTATGCTGGTAATCGCATTTTTCCTTATTGGGGTCGGTTACCCACATGTCAACATCGGTGCCGTTGGTATCCCAATTCAAAGTGATTTTTACGTCCTTTTGCGGAACTTTGGAATAAACAACTATGGAATCTCTGCCAGTGCCGGACTGGTTGGAGGCGACTACCTGTACGCAATTTTCACCCGTAGAGAGCACCTGTTCGGTATTGAAATTGCCTGATGAGACGGGTATAGTCGTATAAGTGCCGTTGAGCACGAAGAACGCGCGGGTCAGGGACGAGTCTGAAACTGTGCCGGTGATATGGACGATTCTTTCAGAGGACCATCCGCCGGATGGGTTTGTAATGCGCACGGTAAGCGGAGAATCAGCCGGGCCGGCATCAAGCGCGTGCGGAGCTGAAATGAGAAATAGCCCTGTCAGATATAGGGCTGTTACGAAAGCAACTACTGAAATTTTACCAGCCATAGAAGAGGCCTCCATTGAAGTATTTTAAACTTTTTTGCCACGAAGGCACTAAGACACGAAGGACGATTGTTTCGTTTTTCGTTCGTCGTCCCTATATACTCACTTCTTAGTTTATTTAGACGCAGAAATTGACATAAAGTTCACCGTAATTGTACTTTTTTGATCAGGGGATGTCAATAGAGAAATGGTTGTAATGGAAAGATGGTTCAACGTTGTTCAATTGTGAGTAGTGGACAGTTGCGAAGTCTGGAGTCCGGCGTTTCGTCAGTCACAAGTCTCTTCAGGTCTCGTCAAGTCCCTGTTAGAATCCGGAGTCGTTCACTGTCCTGTAATTAAAAAAAGAGCAGAGACAGGCTTTATGCCCATCTCTGCCCTGTAAATTGTCAAACCGTAATCCTGTATTTTACAGGATAGGAAGGTATTGTGATAATTCATAGGAGCTTATCTGCACCCTGAACTTATTCCATTCCATTTTCTTATTTTCAATGAAATGATTGAACACGTGGTCACCGAGGGCTTTTTTGACGATCTGGCTTTGTTCGGTGTATTGCAGAGCTTCACTCAGACTGCCGGGCAAAGTATCAATGCCCCTTCTCTTCCGTTCTTCTTCAGACATCTCGTAAACGTTTTCTTCAACAGGCATGGGTGCCTTATATTTCTTTTCAATGCCTTCAAGGCCTGCGGCAAGCATTACGGAGAAGGCAAGGTACGGGTTGCATGCGGGATCAGGGGAACGCAATTCTACCCTCGTAGCTTCCTGTTTATCGGGCTTTGCCATAGGTATTCTGATGAGGTCGGAGCGGTTTCTCTGAGCCCACGACAGGTAAACCGGCGCTTCATAGCCCGGTACAAGGCGCTTATATGAATTTATCCACTGATTTGTCACGGAAGTGAATTCCTTCGCGTGCTTCAAGAGTCCTGCGATAAAATGCTTTGCCATATCGGACAGGTGGTACTGGCCTTTAGGGTCAAAGAACGCGTTTTTTTTGCCCTGGAACAGCGACATATGCGTGTGCATACCGGAGCCGTTCTGGCCGAACATCGGTTTCGGCATGAAAGTGGCATACACTCCGAATTTTTGCGCTACTTCCTTGACCGCGAGGCGGTAAGTCATGACCGCGTCGGCCATGGTGAGAGCGTCGTTATATCTGAGGTCTATTTCATGCTGTGAATCGGCCACTTCATGGTGCGAGTATTCAACGATAATACCCATCTGCTGGAGCGTAAGAACCGTTTCACGCCTGAGGTCAAGTGCCTCATCGCGCGGCGTCATATCAAAATAGCCGCCCTTGTCAAGCGGTTCAGTTCCGGCCGAATTCTTAAAATAGAAATATTCCAGTTCAGGCCCGGCAAAGAAATCATAACCCAATTTCTTGGCGCGTTCAATGTTTCTCTTAAGAACATAGCGCGGGTCTCCTTCAAAGGGCGTACCGTCGGGATGAACGATATCCGCGAACATCCTCGCTTCCGGCATTTCGCGCGGCCTCCAGGGAACTATCTGGAAAGTGGCAGGGTCAGGAATGGCGATCATATCGCTTTCGTCAATCCTGCAGAATCCTTCAATGGATGAGCCGTCAAAGCCCATGCCTTCATTAAAGGCCTTATCAAGTTCATTTTCCGTGATTGTGAATGATTTCAAAAAGCCAAGGATATCGGTAAACCAGATTTTTACGAATTTTACGTTCTTCGCCTTTATAATCTTCATTACTTTTTTGACTTCCTGGTCACGCATATAAAGTGCCTTTCAAAAAATTACAATTATTCCTCATCTCTTTTCAAAGATGCGATTATTTCATCGGGAATATCAAAATTCGCGAATACGTCCTGTACGTCATCGTGTTCCTGAAGAGCATCCATAAGGTTTATTATCTTGTTTGCCACATTAGGCTCTTCCACTTTCACCAGCGATTTCGGAACTTTGGATACGTCGCCTGAAGTGACATTATAGCCCTTTTTAATCAATGCGCTCTTTACGCTTTCCAATAATTTCGGTTCACAGGTTATTTCATAGGCATCGCCGATGTTTTCCATGTTTTCCGCGCCTGCGTCAAGAACCGCGGTCATAAGGTCGTCTTCGTTCACTTTTTCAACGGGTATGCTCATGCGGCCCTTGAGTTCAAACATAAAGGCAACACAATTGGCCTCGCCGAGGTTCCCGCCGTATTGTTCAAAGATTTTTCTGAGCTCTGCCGTGGTTCTCTTGCGGTTATCGGTAAGCACCTGCGCCATAACCGCAACGCCGCTGGGGCCGTAGCCTTCATAACTGGTTTCTTCAAAAATGACGCCTTCAAGTTCGCCGGTGCCCTTTTTGACTGCCCTTTCAACGTTGTCTTTAGGCATGTTGTATTCACGGGCCTTGTCCATGGCGTACTTGAGTTTGATATTGGTATTCGGGTCGCCGCCTCCTTGTTTCGCGGCTATCATAATCAATTTTGCCATTTTGGAAAAAACCTTGCCCTTTTTGGCATCAGCAGCGCCTTTTTTGTGCTTGATACTTGCCCAATGCGAATGACCTGACATAATTCATATCCTTAAGAAAGATAACCTCATGTTTAAGACGAAAATATTATAATGAAATCTTACGAAAAGTCAACTCTTTTTTGACTAAAAAAGTAATATCAAATTTATTGATTTTTGTGATATTATAAGTATAATTTTCATACCATGATTGAAGTCAGGAACATAACCAAACGTTTCGCCGGTTTTACGGCGGTTGATAACATAAGCTTTACGGTCAACCGTTCGGAAATAGCGGGTTTTCTCGGCCCTAACGGCGCAGGCAAGACCACGACTATGCGGATACTTTCCTGCTTTTTCCCGCCCAGCACAGGCTCCGCGGTTGTTGCGGGATATGACGTGGTGAAGGATTCCATGGAAGTCCGCAAACGCATCGGCTACATGCCGGAAAACGTGCCTGTTTATCCCGAGATGCGCGTGAAGGAATATCTGCTGTACAGAGCCGCTCTTAAGAAGGTGCCGCGCAGCCAGCGGAAGGCGCGTCTGGATTACGTTCTTGAACGCTGCGGCATCGCAAGCGTTGAAAGGAAGGTAATCGGACATCTTTCAAAGGGTTTCAGGCAGAGAGTCGGGCTTGCCGACGCCATGATACACAATCCGGAAATCCTTATTCTTGACGAGCCTACCATAGGCCTTGACCCGAATCAGATAATCCAGATTCGGAGCCTTATAAAGGACATAGGGAAAGAACATACTGTTTTGCTTTCAACCCATATTCTTCCTGAAGTTGAAGCCGTATGCAACAGGGTTATCATCATTAACGGCGGAAAGATTGCGGCATCAGGAACGCCTGATAAGCTTATAGGCTTTGTCTCGGAAGGACTGCGTATAAAAACTGAAATACGGGGCGAACACGATGCCGTGCTGGGCATGCTGAAATCACTGCCCTATGTCACCGGCGTTACCACATTGAAGAAAGATTCCCTGAATAGTTTCCTTGTCATTTGCGAAGATGACAAGGACGTGCGCGAGACCATATCCCAGAAATGCGCTGAACAGCGCTGGCCTATAAAAGAACTGCGTTGCGACGCGCTGACACTGGAAGATATTTTCGTAAAGATCACTGCGGACAAGACCGACGAGATCGGAGCATGCAAATGAGCGGTTTTATCACTTTAATGAAACGCGAGTTCATGGTTTATTTTTATTCGCCTATGGCGTATGCCATAATGGCGGTATTCATGTTTCTGGCCGGATTCCTGTTTTTGTCTTCCTTGCTGGTAAGGCAGGATGCGGGCATAATGCGCGAATTTCTTTCCAGCCTGAGCATCCTGACTCTGATAATATCCCCTATGATAACAATGCGCCTGTTCGCCGAGGAGAAAAAGTCAGGGACCATAGAAATGCTTATGACCGCGCCTGTCAGGGACGCGGCGATCGTCCTTGCAAAATTCACAGCCGCAGTTTTTTTCTACCTTCTTATCATTTCACCTACAGTTTCTTATATAATCATATTGAAGGTTTACGGCAATCCCGATTTCGGTTCAATTATAAGCGGCTATATAGGACTGATATGCACGACCATGGTGTTCTTTTCCGTAGGCATTTGCGTATCGGCAATGACCAGCAACCAGATAGTCTGCGCGGTCGTGACTTTTATTATACTAATGGCATTGCTTATGATGGACTTCCTGGCGAATTATACGTCAGGAACGCTGAGGCATATTTTGGATTACGCTGATTTCAAAACCCACATGGTATCATTTGCCAAGGGGCTTATTGATACGCGCGATATAGTTTTCTTCCTGAGTACGAGCGCGTTTTTTCTCTTTATCACGATAAAAGCGGTTGAAAGCAGGCGATGGAAATGAAATATAAAGAATTAGAAAACAAAGAGGCGGTTTCGCGGACGGGCTGGACCGGCTGGAAGAAATTCCTTGTAGTATTAAACGTCATGCTGGCGATAGTTATCGCGTTCGCGCTTCTGCTGGAAGTCAATTATCTCAGCAGCAGGCATTACATGCGCAGGGATATGACCTTCGCGCAGGAATTTGAACTCGCGGATATCACCAAAAATGTCCTCAAACAAATTCCGGAAACGGAAAAAGTGCAACTGCATCTCCTCAGGAAACTGGATGAGGCCTATACGGAGAACGGCAGGCAGTACACCAATGCGCCCGTGAACGTCGCACTTTTGCGCCTTAACGATATTATTGATGAGTTAAAGCAGTATTCGGGCAGTGTGGAATTTTTTCTTTATGATTTGAATACGGCAAATGCCAAAGTAGTGCTTGAAGAACTGAAAGAAACCATCGGCATAGTTCCCGAGTCGTGCCGGGCAAATGACCTTATTATTATCTACAAAGGCCGCAAGAAAACCGTCAGCGTTAACGAGATGTTCACCGCGGAGAATCCAACGGATTACGCTTCACAACCGAAATTGAAATCTTTTTTCGCCGAAAGCGTAATTACCTCGGCTATAAGGGAGCTTATTGAGGACAGGAAAACGGTTATTTACTTCATGACCGGCCATAAGGAACTTGATAAGGACAGCAATGAAGACGGCATAGGGATTTTTGCCAGCCTGCTCTTAAAGGAAAATTGCGAATTGAAGAAGATTGAAAAATTTTCCACGTATTCGGAAATTCCGCCTGATTGCGACGTGCTGGTAATACCGTCGGCGGGAAAAAAATTCCAGGAATTCGAGATACAGACTATTTCCGGTTACGTCAACAATGGCGGCAGGATTCTTATTCTTTTAAGGGCTATGACGGATACGGGAATTGAAAAAATCGCTGAAGACCTCGGATTGAAGGTTGGCAATGACCTCGTGATGGAAGGCGATAAATCCTATACCCAGATATCAATGGGGACGTCGGGCCTTGCAATGCCCTTGCCGGAAGGCCAATTCTACGTTGACCGCTTCGGGAATCATATAATAACCGAAAAACTTGCAGGTACTGCCCTTTTATGCCAATTAGCGCGTTCCGTAACCCCCTCGGAAAAACTGCCCGACGGCGTTGAAGCAGTTCCCTTGTTGATGACCACTGAAAAAGGCTGGGGCGAGACGGATTACAGGCACGCAGATAAGGCCAGATTCAATTCCGGAAAGGACCTGCAGGGGCCCGTAACTTTTGCCGTGGCAGTCACCAGAAAAGCCGCCGCGGACAATATTCATAATCAGGCGCGCCTTGTCATAGTGGGTTCGCACTTTTCAATAGAAGATGCCGTAATGAATTTCATGCCGGAATTTACGTTGAATTCCGTGCGCTGGCTGGCGGAAAAGGAAAACGAGATTTCTATTCCGCGCAAGAATCCCGAAAACCGCATGATACTTTTTTCGGAGAATGACGCAACCTTCCTGAAATGGCTCCTGCTTTTGATTATGCCCGCATTTATAGCTTTATTCGGTTTCAGCCTCTGGCTCATCAGGAGAAGATAGCGTATGAATTTTAAGACCACCGTAATATTGGCAATCGTCGCCCTCCTCATCGGCGGGGTAATTCTAATTACCGATTCCTATAATGGAACTGAACCGGATGCCGCAAGCAGATTTAAAGGAGTCAAGTTGTTTGACGTAAGGACTGAGAAGATTACCCGCTTAAAGATGGAAACTGACGGTAAAATGTTTTTATGCGAAAAACATGGGTTTGACTGGAAGGTTACCGCGCCCTTTGAAGTGCGTGCCGATGAATCCGAAATAAGGACTATCGCGAGCAGGTTTGAATTCGGCGTCATTCGCGGAAGCATACCTGAAAATGAAATCAAGAACCTTTCCGATTACGGGCTGGATAAGCCGCGCGTTACGGCAACCGCCTGGGCAGGCCCCGACGTTTTGACCGTGAATCTGGGCTTTGAAACGGCCCTCAAAGACGGCGTTTATGCCATGACTCCGGCACATAAAGACGTATTGATAGTTGACCGTGATTTGCTTGATGTTTTCAGCACGGGCCTGTCAAAACTGCGCGATAAACACCTGTTTAAATACGATGCCAAAAAAGTTGACGGATTACAGCTTGATTATAAGGACGTGAAGATGTCCTTTGTCAAACAGCAAGGCGCGTGGCTTATGGAATTGCCCGTAAAAGACGCCGCTCATACTGGAAAAATTGAAACGGTTGTTGACAGCGGCGTTGATTTGAAAATCCTTGAATTCGTTGAGGATAATTCAAAAGACCTGTCTAAATACGGATTGACCGCGCCTGAACGCAGGATGGCCGTGCGTCAGGCAGGCGAGGATGAATATCAGGAATTGCTCCTCGGCAATTACCTTGATTCAGGTAAAAAGCAATACGCGTGCATGGCGGGTTCGGCATCGGTTGTCATTGTAAAAGCCGAGGATTATTTTGGTATTTTTCAATCCACTTATGAATTCAGAAGCCGCAAATTTTTCAATTTCAGCCCGGAAAACGTGCAGGAAATCAAGCTGTATCTTGATGGCGTTCTTTCCGTTGACGTGTCAAAAATAGAGGGCGGGGAAAGCAAATTTTATATGCTATCGCCGCAGAATCTGTCGGTGGAGCCATACAGCGTTGAAGGTTTTCTTGGCAAATTGGCGGGCATAGAAATAGTGAATTTTATTTCCGAAGACGAGACCGCGGCGCCGGGATACGGGCTTGATCCCGCACCGGTAAAGCTCACGATAACGCTTAAAACAGGAATAGAGACGTCTTATTGTTTCGCGCCCGCTGACAAATGCACTTTCGCGCGGCAGGAAGGCAATGCTAAGATCATTTCCCTGCAGAAAGAATTATTCAGCGCGTTTCAACGCGGAATATATATATTCAGGTCAAGAGTGGTTTACGCGTTGGATACCAGAGCGGCGGTTGTAGATTACGTACTTATAGAAAAACCGGGATTCAAAACTGAGGTCATTTTACAGGACGGTAAGTGGAAATTTGCCGGCAGTGACGGGGCTGAAGTAAACGAATATGCCGTGAAGAATATACTGACGACAACTGCTGAATTTCTGTTGGCCGACGATTTTGTATTGAGGGACGGAAAGACGGATGCGGATTTTGGGTTTGACCGGCCGACATGCAAATTCAGCTACAAGGCGTCTGAAAACGGCGTGGAAATAGGCCGAACGCTTATAATAGGCAAAAACGCCAATGATAAGCAGTATTATGCCAGGTTAGCCGACAGCCCGGATATTTTCCTGGTGCCCGTTTATTTGTCGGAAAATATAATAAACACTGAATTAAAACGAACTAATTAAGTAAAGTAGCATTACGACACACCCCCTTACCCCCTCTTAATAGAGGGGGGATTGTTTCGCACGCACGTCTTCCCTCATTACCGGAATAAGCTGAACACATCCACCATAAGGCTTGCCCTGTAACTCCCCTGCCATTCGTTTGCATCAGTCCGCAAATCCGTATAATACATCACTTCAGCGGCTTCAAGCAGGATGAAATTATTCATTATGGATATGCCCAGGCCGGCTTCAGCAGTAAAACAATTTTCAATTTCCATATTCGGCGCGCCTGGGTCGAAGCGTATTGCGCCTGCTCCGACATTTGCGTAAATGTTCAGATATTCTGATTTATGCAGGTCGTGCCTGATGCCGAGCATAATATTATAGATATCATAAGGCACTAAGACTGTTTCGTTGGTTGGCGCGTCTGAAGCCTCGGATTTTGTGTATTTCGGCGCATTTAGGGGATTAGTTGTCTTATGGTCAGGCTGAGGTGAAGGTGGCGGGGGCGGCGGTTGAGACGGAGCCGGAATCGGCGTTGTTTGTTCAGGCGGTGCGGAAGGCGGCAAAGGAACAGGGAGAATCGTTGTTGGAGGCGGCAGCAGCGGGTCAGGCGGGGAAATCTGATTCGGGTCATTACTTTCATCTATGATGTATGTCTGCACAGGCGGATTTGCCGTAGTTCCGGTTTGACCGGGGACAGTATCAATAAAAGTATCCGAAGTCGGATTTGAGCCGGTTATTGGCGGTACGAACGCATCGCCGGCAGAAGTCAAGTCGGTTGAGATATTTGAAGGTGTTGACGGCAGAGACGGCTCAGGATTCAATGACGTATCATAGCCGGTTTCGGCAGTATAGCCGGAAGTTTCCGTTGGATCTGCGTAATTCCCGTCAATCAGATTCGTCCCAGATTGCGCGGCATAATCACTTCCGGATAAGGCGCTTATCGGATATTCCGAATCCGTCCCCGAATCCGTCCCCGAATTCGTCCCCGAGAGCGAGTCCGGATTAGTCTCTGCCCCTGAAGAGTCCCCCTGTGCGGCATCGTTACCAGGCAGGTTTTGCTGGAAATCCTGCGGAGTCGGATTGCCAGCGTTTTCGGAAGCGAAAGGCGAAGGTTCATAGGAAGATGATTTGTAATACGAGGCCGACATATAGAGGGATGTTTTTTTTGTAAGAGCGTAATTAATCTTTAAGGACGCGCCTTTGGCTGTGGACAGGTTCATGTCCTTGGCAAACGAGATGTAAGACGGGGTTACGGACCCGCTGAATTTTTTTGAAGGTTGATTATTATTTCCGAAGACCTTGACCTGTGATGAAGAGCTGAAATTGTCATTAGGAGGGTCCGCGTAAATACCGGACTGCTGAAATAAACACAAAACGACACAAGCAGGCAAAACATAGCAGAGTTTCATATAACCGCCCTTTCAATGCGGTCCTGAAGGACATAAAACATGATGCAGATATTAAACGATTTTTACATTGTACAGTTTTGGCATATTATGTCAAGAAAAATTATGGTTTTCGGGTAAGGCGTCGATGAATGTGGAAACAGGGAACTCTATGTGACTCTTAAGAGACATGCGAAGACGACTTTATTTCCAATCACAGAATGAAGAATGCAGGACATCGTCCGAGTGCCGGGCGCCGTGTCCCGGACGCCGGATCTCGGGTCTCGGATCTCGAATACGGGTCACGGACGCATTGTCACCTGTCATTTTTCATCCGCGCCTTTTCTTCCGCATACCGGATAATCATATCAGCTATATCAAGCCCTGTAGCGTGTTCAAGGCCTTGAAAACCCGGCGAGGAATTGACTTCTATAACTACGGGGCCGGTTTTGGTTTCAAGGATGTCAACGCCGGCAAGTTCCAACCCCAGAATTTTGACTGCTTTTTCCGCGAGTTGCGCGGTTTCCTTGCTGATTTTAATCTCTATGCCTTTGGCTCCGAGATGGATATTGGACCTGAATTCTCCGGGTTTGGCTATGCGTTTCATAGCCGCGCGCGCCTTGCCGTTCAAAACAAATACGCGCGTATCGCATCCGTCGGCCTCGCAGATGTATTTTTGTATCATTGCATCCTTATCCAGGCAACGCATGGCTTCAAGAATGGACTTGGCGTTCAAACTGCTTTCGGCAATGACCACGCCCTTGCCCTGGGAACCTCTTATGAATTTCAGTATGGCCGGACAGCCGCCGAGCCTGAACATTATCCTGTTAAAAGCCGAACTCGTGCCAGTTCTTGTTAATATCGTAGGCGGAACGTCAATGCCTTTCTGCGCGAGGAACTGGAGGCATTCAAATTTGTCCTTTGACCTTGAAATGGCCTCAGAGGAATTGATGACCGGTATATTGAGCATTCCAAATTGCCGTACCACTGAGAGCCCGTATTCCACACCGGTGATTCCCATCCTCGGTATCACAACGTCAATGTCCTTTAATTCCTGGTTTTTGTAGAAAATGCCCGAATGCCCTTTTTCCGCATACAGCGTAAAACTGTTTGGATTGATTACGATTGGGTTATGTTTGCGCTTTTTTGCTGCGATTTTCAGCCGTTTTGTGGAATATACGTTTTGGTGCCTGCATACGATTAAGATATTCATAAATATCCCCCTGATTATATCCTGAAAATTTTATAATCCATTTCCGGGAAAATGTTATTCTGCCCTTCCAATTCCATAACCATTTTCTCATTGATGGCGTTAGTTTTTATCTGGTCGTACAGGAATGTGAAATTTACTATATGGCACTTGAATCGCTTTTCCGCGTAAGGCACGTCCGTGCCGGCCGACATGATAAAAGGCCAGTCACTGCTCTGAGCCAGCAGGAACTCCCGCGCGGCCTGGTTAAGCGCTCTTCTCGTCAATTCGTCATGCGTGTCAATACCTGCGAGTTCCGCCATCTTATCTTCGGCCTCATAAAGGTGGCGGTATATCCAGTCATTAGTGCCGTTCAGCCACATTTCGTTATAACCGTTGTTTCCCCACGAGGACATATTCGGGGCGAGGCGCTGGAATCCGCTTTCAGTTGAGAGGTAATCCGAAAGCGAAACCGATTTTATTATATCCTGGTCAAAATGTATTTTCCTGAACAGGAAATTCAGGAATTCAGGCCCTTCATACCACCAGTGTCCGAAGAGTTCCGCGTCGTAAGGCGCGATAATTATAGGATGAGTATTATAGGATTGATACAATGATTTCACCTGTTCAATCCTTTTACCGAGGAAATTGCCCGCGTGGTTTGCGGCCGTGTTCAGCGCCGCGTCTTCATCATAGGGTTTCTTGTCGCAAAGCGGTACTTCTCCGGTAATCCTGTAATATTTCAGGCCTATATTTCTGCGAACGCCGTCGGAATGCAGGTATTCCCTGATGTAATCGTATTCGGCGTCAAAACCTATATCGCGGTAAAATTCCCGGTAGCTGTAATCGCCCGGATAGCCCTCTTTCGCGCTCCAGACTTGCTTGGACGAATCAAAATCCCTTGCGAATACCGCGACATTTGTATTGCGGCACAATGCGGGCCTGTATATCCCGTATTTCGGGCTGGGTTTTCCGAATAGGAGTCCGTGCGTGTCAATAAGGAAGAATTGAATCCCGTATTTTTCAAGGACACTTTCTATGCCGGGCCTGTAGCCGCATTCGGCAAGCCATATGCCTTTGGGATTGCGGCAAAAATGTTTCGCATAATTTTTTACTGCTACGCCGATCTGCGCCTCAATGCTTTCCTGGCGTTTGATAAGCGGCAGATAACCGTGCGTTGCAGTGCAGGTCATAATTTCTATGTGGCCTGAATCCTGAAAACTCTTAAAAGCTGCGACGAGATTCCTGCCGTAATGCTCTTCAAAAAGCATCTTACAGCGGAGAAGCTTATTCGTGTACATAACGGCTGTTTTATAGAATTCTTTTTGCTTGGAGTATATGCGTGTTTCTTCTTTTTTTGACAGTTCTATGAGCCTGTTCAAATGCCTAAGATAGCGGTTGGAAAGCAGTTCGTCCGCGAGCATTTCGCATAAAGGCGGCGACAAGGTCATCGTTATGCGGAAATCAACCTTATCATTCCTGAGCGATTCGCAAATGTCAATTACAGGCAGGTATGTCTCTGTAATGGCTTCAAACAGCCAGTCTTCTTCAAGGAAATCCTCATATTCAGGATGCCTTATGAAAGGCAAATGAGCGTGAAGTATTATGCTTAAGTAACCGAGTGTCATAACGAATTAAAAAATTGAAAATTGAGAACAACAGCAAGTAGAGAGTAGTCAGAAGTTAGGGACGGAACAACGAGCGAAAATTCCAGGCCCATAGACATAATAATATATAAGTTTACTTTTTTTGCAATATAATTGAAGAAATCCTGTTTTTCATTTCTTTTGACCTTAATAATTCTTTTTAGTATGATTGCTCCGTGAACAAAATGATTTATTTAGACAATAATGCCACGACGCAGATTGATCCGCGTGTTCTGACAGCGATGCTTCCGTTTTTGAAGAAGAACTACGGCAACCCGTCAAGCCCTCATTTAGCAGGCCGTACGGCAAGGAAGGCCATTGAAAACGCGCGCGAAATCATAGCCGAATGCATCAACGCCAGGCCTAACGAGATATTTTTCACCTCGGGCGGCACTGAGAGCGCCAACATGGCGATTCTCGGCATTACGGATGCCATTGACGGCGCAATTCCTGTAATAACCTCGCAAATTGAACATCCCTGCGTTATGAATACGTGCAGGATGCTGGAGAATTCAGGGTACCTGGTCACGTATCTTCCGGTGGATGAAAAAGGCATCGTAGAAATACGTAAAATGGAGGATTATCCAATCCCAGCCGGCGCGGTCAAACTCGTATCAATAATGCTCGCAAACAACGAAACCGGAGTTATACAGCCTTTGCATAAGTTCGTGGAAATGCTTAAGACTTCCGCCGGCGCTATTTTCCATACTGACGCAGTCCAGGCGGCGGGCAAGATTCCCGTGGATGTTAAAAAATTAAACGTGGATTTTCTTAGCCTGTCGGCGCATAAATTTCACGGCCCGAAAGGCGTCGGAGCTTTATTCGTACGGAAAGAATTCAGCTTGAAACCGGTTATATTCGGGGGCGGACAGGAACGCGGCGTGCGGCCCGGCACTGAAAATGTCGCTGGAATCGTAGGTATGGCCAGGGCATTGGAAATTGCCGTAAGAGACATGGAAAGAAACACGAGAAAAATGCTCGCTATGAAAAATATCCTTATTAACGGTTTAAAACAGCAGTCCTTTACAGGCGTGTTTATTAACAGCGAAGGAGCGGATACCCTGCCGAATATAGTCAGCGTGAGTTTTCAGGGCAGGGAAGCCGATAAACTCCTGATAAAATTGGATATTGGAGGGATATGCGTTTCATCCGGAGCCGCATGCCATTCTGGTGCAAGCAAGTTGTCGCATGTCTTGAAGGCAATGAAAGTGCCGGATACCTGCAATAGAGGCACCCTGAGAATCAGCCTGTCGCGCTTTAATGAGAGGCATGAGATACAATATCTGCTTAAAGTCCTGCGGGAAATAGTGAAAACGTAGAAAACAGGAAACGATCGGGATCCGAGATCCGATGTCCGTGATCCGGAACGGGTGCCGAGTTTCGGGGAGTGAATAACGAAGAACGAATAATAGACGATAGATGGAATAAACCGCTGTAGAAACCGTCGCAGATATACCCGAAACTCTAAACAAACTCAAAATTCTAATCTTCAAATAAGTGAAACACGGTCGGACGCCTGGTTTTGAGAATTTGAACAGTATTGATTAAATTTGCGACATTGCAATGCTGCGAATCCTGAGCGTAGCTAAGCAAGCGAATCGAATGGAGATGGGGGAGGGACAGGGTGGGGGTGATAACGTGTACTTAGCGTGTGTACTTTGAACGCCGCCGTACAAAGTACAAATTACTCAAGAGGGCGGGGGGAGAGACGCTAAACATACGTTTTCAGTGTGTTCAGTGGTTAATTATCGTATTTCGTGATTTTGGTTGCGGCTGTGCATCTTTATATTTTTCTATCCACCGCGCGGGCTATCGCGGTCAATTCTCTGGTCAATTGGCCGAATTCCTTTGGATTCAGGCTCTGAAACCCGTCACTTAATGCTTTTTCAGGATTCGTGTGCACCTCTATCAATAGTCCGTCCGCGCCCGCGGCTAAAGCGGCCTTTGATACTGCCGGTATCAGGCTTTTTACGCCGGTTCCATGGCTCGGATCCACTATTACCGGCAGATGGCTTACCTGTTTGAGTAAAGGCACGGCTGAAATGTCAAGCGTATTTCGGGTGTATTTTTCAAATGTCCTTATGCCCCTCTCGCAAAGCATTACGTTCGGATTACCCTGGGATAAGATGTATTCCGCTGACATAAGCAATTCTTCCAGCGTGGACATCATGCCGCGTTTAAGCAGGACAGGTTTTCTGGTGCGGCCTATTTCCTCCAAAAGCGCGTAGTTTTGCATGTTTCGCGCTCCTATTTGCAGGATATCAGCGTACCTGCCCACAAGCGCCACATCCGAAGGGCTTATAACCTCGGTTATTACAGGCAGGCCGGTTTGTTCTCTTACGCGCGCGAGTATCTTTAGGCCCTCTTCCTTTAATCCCTGAAAACTGTACGGCGAAGTGCGCGGCTTGAATGCCCCGCCGCGAAGTATGTCGGCGCCGGATTTTTTTACGAGCCTTGCAATTGCCAAAGTCAGTTCGTAATTTTCAACCGCGCAAGGCCCTGCCATAAGGACGATATTCCTGCCGCCTATTGATGTCTTTCCGATTTTTATAATGGAATCTGCGCGCTGGTATTCTCTGCTGGCCAATTTGAACGGTTTGCTTGTTTTGGTTATTTCCGCGTTTTTTTTCAGCTTGTCTAAGGATAAAATTTTCATTATATCGCTCTCATCTCCGATTACGCCGATTTGCGTGGAGTTTCCGGATTTGGAAAGATGCGGCGTGTAACCGGATTTTTCTATCAGGGAAATAATGCCTGAAATCCGCTTTATGCCGGCGGAGGGTTTTAGTTTTATGACAATCATGTTTCAGAACCCCTTAAATCGAATTTAAGATTAAAAATTAATAATTAAGAATAACGTTGGGTGGAGCCCGTGATTCGGATCCCGGATTTAACCTGCTTTATGAATTTTTTCAGGACGACGGGGTTTGTTATCTTGACAACCGCACTGCCCATGATTACGCCGTCGGCGTATTTGACAGCGGCCTTCGCCTGCTCAGGAGTGGAAATCCCGAATCCTATGCAAACCGGTTTGTCTGTAACCATTCTTATTTTTTTTACCATCGCCGGCAGATAGGCCGGAATGTTTTCTCGCTGGCCCGTCACGCCTGTTACGGATACCGCATAAATGAACCCGGTTGTCCTTGACGCAATCAGGCGCATGCGTTTTTCCGGCGTTGTAGGCGCTACAAGATATATCATAGCTACCCCGGCTTTGTCCGCTTCTTTTCGGATCGGGCCGTCTTCTTCAGGAATCATGTCCGGAATAATCATGCCGTTGACTCCGTTTTTGCGGCATTGCGTGAAAAATATATTTGCGCCGTATCTTAATACCGGGTTGAGATATGTCATTATGATAAATGGTATTTCAGTTTTTACGCGCAGTCCCGCGATAGACCGGAACATTTTTGCAATTGTAAAACCGTTTTTTAACGCGGTTTGTGATGAGTGTTGGATTACAGGCCCGTCGGCAAGCGGGTCTGAAAAAGGCAGGCCGATTTCAATAATATCCGCTCCGCTCTCTGCGGCAGTAATTGCCAATTTCTCAAATGACGCTTTTGAAGGATATAACGCCGTAAAATAAGGTATCAGCGCCTTTTCTCTGCGTTCCTTCAGTTTTTTGAAATAATCTATAAAATTCATAGTAGTCGTTATTCTTAATTCTCGATTTTTAATTTTTCATTTATAATAGCAATGTCTTTATCCCCTCTTCCTGAAAGGCAAACGATTATTACCGTATTCTTACCGCACTTAGGCGCGATTTTTCCGATATATGCGATGGCATGCGAAGACTCCAGCGCGGGGATAATTCCTTCCGTGCGCGTTAATTCACCGAACGCCGTCAATGCTTCATCGTCTGTTACAGTAGCGTATTTTACGCGTTTTGTATCCTTCAGGTAACTGTGTTCCGGCCCTACGCCCGGATAATCCAAACCTGCGGATACCGAATGCGTATTGATGACCTGTCCGTCTTTGTCCTGCAGTAGATAACTGTAAGAACCGTGCAATACGCCCGGAGCGCCTTTACTGAGCGTTGCGGCATGCAGTTTTGTGCCGATGCCCCTGCCTCCGGCCTCAACGCCGATTAAGCGGACCGATTTCTCATTCAACAACGGATAAAACATGCCTATGGAATTTGAACCTCCGCCTACGCATGCGAGCACGTAATCGGGCATGCGCCCTTCGGATTTCCTGATTTGTTTTTTTGTCTCTATGCCGATTACGGATTGGAAATCCCGAACCATGACCGGATAAGGATGCGGGCCTACGGCAGAGCCAATCAGATAATGCGTAGTTTTGATATTGGTTATCCAGTCCCTTATGGCTTCGTTTATGGCGTCCTTGAGAGTCATAGTGCCGGTTTTTACCGGACGCACCTCGGCGCCAAGAAGCCTCATCCGCAAAACATTCGGCGCCTGTCGTTCCATATCGGTTGTGCCCATATAAACAACGCATTCCATTCCAAGCAAGGCGGCAACAGTGGCCGATGCTACGCCGTGTTGGCCCGCGCCGGTCTCAGCGATAATCCTGCGCTTGCCCATTTTCTTTGCAATCAATGCCTGTCCGAGGCAATTGTTTATCTTATGCGCGCCGGTATGCAGAAGGTCTTCGCGTTTAAGGTAGATCTTTGCGCGGTGCTTATTGCTAAGGTTTTTCGCGAAATATAACGGCGTAGGCCTGCCGGCATAGTTTTCAAGCAGAGAAGACAGTTCAGCGTGAAATTTCGCGTCTTTTTTGGATGATGCGTACGCCTCTGCCAGTTCATCCAATGCTGGAATAATCGTTTCCGGCACGAATCTGCCGCCATACGGCCCGAATTTTCCGTTTTTGTCTGGATAGTTCATATATGCTATTTGATTTTATAACTTACATGTAAAAGCTTAAAAATTTTACATCTTAAATTCATTGAAGAATGCCTTTAACTTCGCCTTGTCCTTTTTGCCGGGGCTGGATTCTACTCCGGAAGAGACGTCAACTCCGTAAGGTTTTACCGCGGCAACTATTCTACTAACGTTTTCCGGCGTCAGGCCGCCCGCGAGTATCATTTTTCCCAAAAGCGATGCCTTTTGGGCAATCCGAAGGTCGGGCAATATTCCCGTGCCGCCTTGTTTTCCGGCGCTGTATGAATCCAGGAGGAAGGAGCCGCAACCGTATTCCTTGATTTCTTTCAACACTGCGGCATTTTTTGCCCTGAATGCCTTATAGGCAAAGGGCCTCATGCAGTTAAGGCATTTCCTGCTCTCTCTGCCGTGCAGTTGCGCGACGGTCAGGCCGCAATATTCCATGATTTCTTTCATGTTGTCTATAGGCATATCAACGAAAACACCTGCCTTGACGATAAACAAAGGCAGTCGCATTATGATTTTTCGCGCGGTTTCAAATGAAACCTGCCTTGGACTCGGCGCCATTACGAATCCCAGGGCATCAGCCCCGCAATCCACTGCGTAGGCCGCGTCGGCATAATTTGTTATTCCGCAGATTTTTATCTTAAAAAGCTTTGACATATTGCAGGAAACGCAAGCAACGATGAGATTGTATATCCGGTATAACGCGCGATATATCGTCGGTATTAGTGTTTATTCGCGGTTAATGTCGTTTCAATGATGGCTCAACGACTGTAATTTTTCTCCGGGGGATTTCGCTTTTAACAGCGCCGTTCCTATCAAAAAACCCTTTGCCCCGAGTTTCCTGAATTCTTGAATCTGTTCCCGGGAATCTATGCCGCTTTCAACTACGCTGACAATTTCATCGGGGATCTGCGCAAGCAGGTCGCGTGATATTTTCAGGTCAATTTTCAGCGTTGACAGGTTCCGGTTGTTTATGCCGGCAATCCTGACCGGCAGGCCGTCGCCGTAAAGATCCAGTACGCGCCTGAGTTCCTTCATGGAATGGGTTTCAATGAGCGCTTCCATTCCGAGTTTGTCCGTCAGCATCAACAGGCGCGCGAGTTTTTTTTTGTCCAGTATTGACGCTATAAGCAATATGGCATCAGCTCCGCAGGCCCTGGATTGGCAAACGTGGTATTCGTTTAATATAAAATCCTTGCGCAGTACCGGTATATCCACGCATTTTTTTACTGCAACAATATCATTTATGGAACCGCCGAAAAATTTCTCATCCGTCAATACCGAAATAGCCGAAGCGCCGTTCTTTTGGTATTCCTTTGCCAATGCGCTTATATCGGAAACATTAAACACGCCTCCGGGAGAACGTCTTTTGATCTCTGCGATTATGCCGGACCCCCGTAGAATAGCTTCAGATAGTTTTAACGCAGGCGGCGCGACAAGCGATTGTTTTTTCACTTGCGCCAAAGAGCAGTTTTTTTTGTCTCTTAAGGCAACGGATCGCTTGTGACTTACTATTTCAGAAAGAAAACCGGTTTTCATGATAATTTATTCGATAAAGTTATGAATTCGTTTAATTTCGCGAGCGCCCTGCCGGAATCAATTGCCTCTGCGGCCGGCGCGATTGATTCGCTGATAGACGAGCCTTTTCCGGCCGTAAACAGCGCGGCCGCGGCATTTAGTATTGCCGCCGTGCGCGCAATGCCTTTTGCGCCTTTCAGCACGGAAATGAATATCTTCGCGCCCTCATCCGCGTCCTTGATTGTTAATGACCCCGCGCTGGAAGCATTTTCCGGTTCATATTGGAACAGGCTCAGCAGGTGGTTTGACAGGAGGATGCCGGTAGTCATGGCGAACGGCGATATTTCATCCATTCCGTCATTGCTATGGACGATTAGAGCGGTTTCATGTCCGAGCTCGTTAAGCGCTGAGGCTATTATATCTGTCAATGCCGGGTCGTAAATTCCTATAAGCTGTTTTTTAACGCGCGCGGGATTGCATAACGGTCCGAGAAGGTTGAATACTGTTGGAATTCCGAGAGCCTTTCTGATGGGCGCAACATTTTTCATTGCGGGATGAAAATTCGGCGCGAAGAGGAATACGTATCCGGTTTCATTAAGGCATTTTTCAGCGGATTCAGGGGTGAGGTTGATTTTAGCGCCGAGTTTTTCAAGCACATCGGCACTGCCGCATTTGGAGGACACACTGCGGTTGCCGTGTTTGGCTACAGGGACACCGCAAGCCGCTGCAATGAACGACGCGAGGGTTGAAATATTCAGGGTGCATTTCATATCTCCGCCGGTTCCGCATAGGTCGATAGGCGCTTCTGCGGACGCGCATTTAATGGCGATCATTTTTTCGCGCATTGCCTTTGCGAAGCCGGCGATTTCATCAGAAGTTTCGCCTTTCATTTTTATTGCCGTCAGGAATGCCCCTATCTGCGCGGGTTCCGCCGTGCCGGAGATTATTTCAAGCATAACGGCGTATGCCTCGTGTTTTCTGAGGGACTGTTTATTTATGACTTGCGGCAGTAACTCCTTAAGCATTTTTCTGCATTTCCAAAAAATTTCTCAGTAATTGTTTGCCTTCAATAGTCAGGTAGGATTCGGGGTGGAATTGGACGCCTTCCATCGGGCAATCCTTCATGCGCATACCCATGATTTCGCCATCCGAGGTATAAGAACTTACCTCAAAGCATTTGGGCATGGATTTCTCGTCAACTATCAGCGAATGATAGCGGGCCGCGATAAAGGGGTTGCTGAGGCCCTGATAAATGGTTTTTCCGTCGTGATAGACCTTGGACGTTTTGCCGTGCACCGGTTTTTTCGCGCGCAGGACTTTGCCTCCGAAGACGTAGGACATGCACTGGTGCCCGAGGCAGACACCGAGAACCGGAATCTTTCCCGCGAAATATTTTAATAGCTTGTTGGACATTGCGGCGTCTTCAGGCCTTTTCGGGCCGGGAGATATGACAAGAAATGCGGGGTTGAGCCTTTTAGCCATGGCGAGGGTAATCTTGTCGTTGCGGTAAACCTGGAGTTGGTTTCCGTTCTTGTTTTTGCGGGTTTCCATGAGCAACTCGCCGAAAGCCTGTACAAGGTTATATGTAAAAGAATCGTAATTATCAATGATTAAAATCATATTTCCTCCTGTTCAGCCATTTGGATTGCCTTTTTAAGAGCGGCTGTTTTATTCATTGTTTCCGTGTATTCTTCCGAAGGAACGGAATCATAAACTATGCCGGCGCCGCCGTAAATAAAGTATTTATTGTTTTTGAAGATTATCGTGCGTATCGTGAGGCACATATCCATATTCCCATTACTGCCGAAATAGCCCATAGCGCCTGCGTAAGGCCCGCGTTGGAGGCGTTCAAGCCTGGAAATTATTTCCATTGCGCGGATTTTCGGGGCGCCGGTAACGGTGCCTGCGGGAAACACTGCCTGGAACAGGTCAAACATGTCGTATTTCTTGCCCAATCGGCCTGAAACAGTTGAAACGAGGTGCATTACGTGCGAGTAACGTTCTATTTTTCTGAGTTCGGTTATATTGACAGAGCCGAATTCGCATACCCTTCCGAGGTCATTGCGGCCGAGGTCAACGAGCATTGCATGTTCGGCGTTTTCCTTAGGGTTGGCGAGCAATTCATTTTCTAATGCGGCATCTTCGGATTTTGTTTTGCCACGGGGCCTTGTACCCGCTATAGGCCTTAGAATGACGCTTCCGTTTTCGAGTTTTACGAGCATTTCCGGCGACGAGCCGACGAGGCAGAAATCTCCTGACTCAAAGAAAAACATATAGGGAGACGGATTTAGTATGCGCATGGCCCTGTAAACCTGAAACGGCCGGGCATAGGTTTCGCCTGTCTGGCAGTGAGCGAGCACTACCTGAAAAATATCGCCGGCTTTTATGTACGCCTGGGCCTTTTTGACTATTCGGGCGTATTGCGCCGGAGGGAAATTTGAATCGGCTTGTTTTACTGTTTTTGATTTTCCTAAGCCGGTAATTTCAGGGAGGTTTTCCTTAAAAGCGGAGCGTATTTGCGATATACTGCCGGAATTTATTGAAAAGATGCACATCTTGCGCCTGAAGTGGTCAAACATAACGATGGATTCAGGCCGTATGAGGCACATTTCAGGCATTCCGAGGATATTCCTGCCCGGGTAGGGTAATTTTTCAAATCTGCCGGCCATTTCATAACTGACGTAACCAACGAGGCCGCCGAGGAGAGCGGGCATCCGGCTGTCGGATTTATTCATGAATTGCCTGAGATTGCCGACGGATTCTGAATTGTCACGGGACGTGACTGTAAGAATGGGATTAACGCCTATGAAAGAGTATCTGCCGAGTGATTCAACGTTTTCGGTGCTTTCCAGCAGGAAGCACGCGCCGGCGTTTTTGAGTTTAAGGTAGGCGGAAACCGGCGTTTCCAGGTCAGCGGCTATTTCTAATGAATACACTTTTGCCATATATGTTCTTTCTTTAAAATCTGCCAGTAAAAATGAAAAGGTTCGGAGATAGTATGTCTGCGGGGAAATGAAACTTCACCAGCGCCATCCAAGGTTGATTCCGAAGGTTTTTGTGACATTAGATATTAACATATATTAAAAGGTATTCCATACCTGTGATTACAATAGATTTATTGAGTGAAAAAGTCAAGAAAATTTTACAAAAATACGTATCGCCTCAGTCGAGGTGGGTTTTTGCTGGTTTTTCGATAGCGCTGAACACGGACGACACACCCCTGGTTCCCCTCTTTTTAGAGGGGACATATACGAATTTCCCCTCTATTAAGAGCCCGCCTTCGCGCACCTGCGTGCCAAAGCCTGCCTGCACGAAGCCGATG
>JACRIJ010000131.1 GCA_016220095.1 Planctomycetota bacterium
TAATCATAGCCGTCGTTATTGGAGCCGTTGCCGACTATCCTGCAATACCCCCTGTAAATGCCCGTATTCACGCCGGTCTCGCTGAGTAAGGCGCTTATACTGCCGCTGTTGGCTATGGTAACTGACGTGGTATTCGCATTAGCCGCGTCGCTGTCAACGCCAACCAATTCTATAAACAACCGGTCCAATATCCCGGGGTTAGTTGACAAGGTAGTTGCGTACGTCGCATCCGTTTTCAGGTCTATGCTTGTAACGCTGGACGGGTCGCCGGGCACGGTGGCTGACTGGCTCCACGGCTCATAGGCAACGTAACTTGACACGCGGTTGCCGGCGAACTGGGATTCGCTTGGCCCTGTTGAACTACCCCACCAATTCAAAGACGTAGAAATCATCTGACCGCTGTAACTGTTATAAACTGCGTAATTAATATTTGAAGTTATATTGCCCTGTTGAAGTGAAATTTCGCTGAAATAACTGTTGTTTTGATAAATTCCATAGTAATTATTATTAATGGTATTTCCTGCTCCGGTTATATACAGCCACGAACGGCTGTCCGTGGAACTCGTATATGAATAAACCCCTATGGCGCCGCTTGCCGAAGTATGGCCGCTAATACTGTTATTATTCATTGCAACAGTCAATCTGGAATAATAACTTGTATTATAACCATTGACATAAAAACGCGTGCCGTACATGGCATTGTTGCTAATGGTATTATTACTTATCGCCAAAGTAGCATAGTTGTTGAGTCCGGTATAACCGTAGCCGTACATGTTTATTGCGATACCATTGCGGTTATTATTGCTTATGTTATTACCGGAAATTGTGGTCGTACCCATGTTATATTGGGTGCCGTTCCACGTGTCTTTGCTGAAGTAAATATAGATACCGGCGTCCCAATCCGTGCCATTACCGTTGCTTGTTATGGTATTGTTTGTTATAGTGGCGCCTGTCTGGGCGGAATTCTGATAATACATGTAAATACCGTAATCAACGGTATTGCCCGTGATTGTGCAATTGTTTATTGTCGGGGAAGCGTTATAGATATAAATGCCGAGTGTGCCGCCGGTGATAGTGAATCCGTCTATGGCGGAATTGATGCCTGAATTGAACGTAACGACGTTGCCCGTCCTGCTGATCGTCGTCACGTAAACGGACACGTTGCGGGTCCATGTTGAACCCGCACGCTGGTAGCCTCCGTAAAGATTTACGCCGCTGACCATCGTGATATTTTCAGTATTGTATGTCCCCTGCGCCACCCATACCTGATCGCCGCTTGCGGATACGCCGAGGGCATTCTGGATTGTAGCCTTGGGGCTACCCGGATCGGTGCCCGGATTGGCATTATTGCCCCCGGTTGCGTCAACATACCTGACAACGGCCTGGACATAACTAAACGAACTGAAAAATACAAAGAAAATGCCAATCAGAAGCACTGCCTGCAACAACCTGCGATTTTTTACAAGATACATACACAACCTCCACACGCACACTAAAGCGGAACCGCCGGCCGAGTTCAGAAATAATGCCCCCTGCGCTAAATTCAGGGAAGTCTTCTCGTCTAAGGAATACGAATTTCGGCGCAAACAACAACCAACCTTCATTTACCGTACACACTTGGATTTCACGTCTTTCTCTATCATTATTATACCCCATAACGCATGCAAAAGTCAAGAAAATTTTATAAAATTTTCTACTTTTAGTGGAAATTTCTCCACAATGAACCGAGCGAATTACCCCCTGCCCCTTTGCATGTGTTAAGTAATTAGCCTCCAAGCTCTCAATTTATACGTTTTTCGCATACCTGTATCCCTACCTATCCATGTAAATAGTTGTCCGCAAACGCGTCGTTATTTACATCGGACACGCAGGATGCACAGAGTACGACGATGGATACGAAATATTGTTCTCTTAAATCCTCGTGGCTTCGCGTCTTCGTGGCAAAGAATCGCAATCGTTTAAGTTGCGGCTATGCCGCCATTGATTTACGCCTTACGTTTTATTTCTGAAATTTATTGACACGATACATTCAAATGGTATAATACGATCCTGCCTGTTTCAACAGAAAATGCCAACGTAAAAGATTCCCGTACGTTTCAGGCAGGCAAGTGGCTGTTAGTGTCTTAGTTCTTGAATTCCGCATAAAAAGCATGGGAATTCAAAAATAAAGATTTAAGATTTTTACGAAATACGCTGTCTTACAATTTAGGAGTTGCGGTATGAAAAGGAAATTCTGCGTGGGCGATGTGGTTTCAATTGTCGGCATAGCCGTTTACATCGTATTTCTGCTGGTTAACTTCATAATGTACATCCTGATGGTAAAAAGTTTTGACCTGCTGGCTTTTGGACAACTCCTGCTCATACTTTTTGCCGGTTTCCCGATAATAACCCTTGTCTTTTCCTTCACGACCAGCACGGATTACCTCAGGTACCAATACATCTTTCCGATATTCATATTTCTCATAAAAATGGCAAACGTCTCAACTCTCTCTCCACAGATACTGCACGAAGTCGCCGAGCATGAATCGGCAAACGCAAGCTGGCTTTACGGACTGGATTTGTTTATTCTGATGGGCGCCTTTGCGGTGGCAGTAGGCACTTACAAAGCCCAACTCTGCGCCGAATCACAGCCGAGATTGCCGCATACGTCGTCAACGGCAACTACGCCGGTGGATAAAATCGCGTCGTAATTCTAAGGGTCAGCAATTAGCGGCAAGCAGATAGGGCGCGACGAATGTCAAAAGACGTATCTTATCGCGTTAATACAAACAGTATTTTGATTATGCTTTACTTCGACAACACTGCTACAACTTTTCCCAAACCCGAATCGGTTTACAAGGCTATGGACGAATTCATGCGCCATTCCGCCGCCAATCCCGGCCGGTCCGGCCATAAGATGTCCATAATTGCCGAACAGGCAGTTACTGAAACGAGAAACCTGCTTGCGAAATTCTTCAACGCCAGGAATGTAAGCAATCTCGTTTTCACCCTGAACACGACCGACGCGCTGAACATCGCAATAAAAGGCGTTCTTTCCTCCGGCGACCATGTCATAACGTCCTGCCTTGAGCACAATTCCGTTTCAAGGCCGTTACAGCGACTCAAGAGAGACGGCATTATCAGCGTTGACTTCCTGAAGGCCAGCACTGACGGGTTCATTGCTCCGGCAGACGTAAAAAACGCCATAAAATCCAATACGCGCCTTATTGTTCTTACGCATTGCTCCAACGTACTGGGGACTATACAACCGATAAAAGAAATCGGCAGGATAGCAAGAGACCACGGCGTGTTGTTTCTCGTGGATGCCGCGCAGACAGCAGGCGTACTGCCGATAGACGTGGAAGAGGATTTCATTGATATGCTGGCATTTCCCGGCCATAAAGCCCTTTTCGGGCCGCCGGGCACAGGCGGTCTCTGGACAAGGCAGGGATTAGTTATAGGTTATTTCCGCGAAGGTGGCACGGGCAAGGATTCCCAATCGGAGATACACCCTGCGGAAATGCCCTACCGTCTTGAGGCAGGAACGCCCAATACGGTTGGCATAGCAGGATTGAACGCGGGCGTAAAATTCATACTCAACGAAGGCATTAAAAAAATCCACGCACATGAACTGGCCCTGACAAAAAGACTCTTGGAATTTTTTACGGCAAATAAGGACAAATTTACGCTCTACGGCCCCGCGGACTGCGCGAACCGCCTGAGCACAATCAGTTTTAATGTTAAGAATATGCCGCCCGAAGAGGTCTCGGCGGTTCTTGACAATTCGTTTGACACCGCATCACGCAGCGGCCTGCATTGCGCGCCGCTCGTCCATAAACATATCGGAACATTTCCCGAAGGCACACTGAGATTCGGCCTTGGATACTTTAATACCGCTGAAGAAGTTGATAAGGTTGCGCGCGCGCTTGAAGAAATAGCCTCGGCATAAATTTAAGATATAAGATTTAAGATTTCGCCGGAGTATTTCATTAAAATCTTTATTCTTAAGCGGCTACTGCACGTTCAAATCAAGCGTTTTTACGTAAGTTGACCCGTCTGCATACCAAACTTCCAGTGTCAACGCATATACCTGTCCGGCACTCAGAAAATCAGCAGATAGGCCGTTTATCAGGCCGTAAACAGGGTCCTCATACAGGTACTGGGTTGTATCGCCGGCAAGCACGCCGGTGTCAAAAACAACATTTGCCGCCGCGTCCGCAATGCTCAACCGCCACGCAGAGGCATTATAAACCTCAGAAAACATAAGATTCGCATCAGTACTGTAATACACGCACTTCTGATTAGCGATATCAGGATACGCATTGTAGAATGTATTATAAAGTGCCGGATTTTCCACAGAATAGTATATGCTGTCCTCAACCCCGCCGGCAGAATCATAACCGGTAATATCACCGTACAGCCAGAAAGACGGATACTCGCCGGCCTGAAATGTATAAGCGCCTTCAAACCAGCCGCCGCCCGTATTCGTCAGGGATATCGTCCTCGTTTCAAGGGCCCATGAATTAAAAATGTCATAGAACGTTATGCCGGATACATCAATCGCGGTAATGCCGGCACCTGCCTGAATGCTGAACGATACCTGGCCTGTCACATTAATCATATTCGTCCATTGCTGGTAATTTTCATCAAAATAGTACAGGTAATTAACTTCGGCAAGGTCCCATTTAGACGAAAAATCCATTATTGTGCTTGCCTGGTCATTAAGGACAAACGGCGAAGCGGGATTGCCTGGCATAACCGCGTCAAGCAAATACCCCTCGGAACTGACGCTTGAAATAAAATCAAGATTACGGTAATCAACCGTTCCCCATCCCGGCGCGAACACGTATTCTGTCCATTTATCATACGCATTAGCAGGAGGATTAGTGTAACCATCCGTCGGGTACGCAAACAACTCCATCCACAAGCTGAAACAACCGTCTAAAACAGCGGCATTTCCTTCATACCGGCCTTCTACGGCATCCGGATAAAGTTTCCAGTCATAGTAGTTGTTTATATTAACTGTAATAGTCGCGTCAAAGGAATCAATTTTCATAAGCGTTTCGTCATATTCTTCAACGGAACAGGCCAGCCATTCATACCAACCGGTATAAACGAACGCCGGTATCATTACGGCGCCGGGTTGCGGCAGTAAATTCGTGTAATCAATTGTATAAAGCAACTTCAACGAATAGGGAGATTTCTGTTCCCGCGCCAGCAATAAGATATTCCCCTCGAAATCCGTATTGCAGTAATTGACTGTCTCGCCGTCATTAAAGGCGTACGCCGGCATGCCGAGCACCGGCACAGTGGTTAAAGCAACGGTTACCGTTGCCGCATCATAGGTATAAACACTGCCGTCAATAAGCGGGAAGATTTCAAGCGCGGACACGCCGTTTGCTATCGCATCAATGTTCTTCGGGTATTCTACTGCGCCGGTTGCGGTATTTACCATGGCATAAGTTATGCCTAAATTCACGGAGCTTATCGTCGTCTGAAAGGAATCCTGCCATTGCAATTCGTAAACGTCGCCCACCTGCATGAGATAGGCGTAAGTTATGCCTTCGGAAGAGTCGCCGGTTTCAATGAGAAAAATCTGCGGAGAATAATTTCCGAAACTGTCAAAAGACGAATACACGGGCATAACAACCGAGCCTCCGTCCGTTGCGAACGGATTGGTTTTCAGCGCCGTATAATCCAGTCCGGCATTGTAAATATCCTCTATTGAATAGACTCCGAGGGCATTTTCATCAATATCATAAACATTAACGCCCTGCCTGAATTCAATTTTATCGGCGCGCGTGCCGTCCGGATTCCATCCTGCAAACGTCATATCAACGGTGGCAGAACCCGGTATTGACAAATCAACGTAGAATTGACTATCCACACCCTCGGAAAAGTCTGCCGACACGCTGTCCGTATACAAGCTGTCGCCGAAATAGTCGACAAGAAACGCATTTGCCGGATTGAAATACTGCGTATAATAGTAGGCATAATACTCGGCGGTGTAGACCGTATAAGGAAAAGACCTCTGCCATGCATCCGCAGTTTCACTGCCCGGCAAGGGGTCCCCTTCCCACATACCGGCATGAATCGTAAATGTATCGTAAAGCCCGTCGCCGTCAAGGTCAATATCCTGACCGGGAAGCGCAGGGTCGTCCTGTACTGTCACGTAATTTAACCACGGGTCCGTGTAAATCCAGTACCACTGTTCCATGCCTTCAGAAGAGAATAGCGCCACATAATCCGTATATAATTCAAGGCCGTTGAAAGAGAACACCCCGTATGAAGACGTCATGGTAGAACCCAAAAGCTCCCCGAGACCGCCCGGGAAATTACTCCAGTCAATCGTATATAATTCAACTGTAATTCCGCCGGCCGCGGCAGGTAACCCGCTTAACCCCACTTCTATTATCTGGGCGGTTATATTTACGCTGACATCGTTCTCATAATCGCCGTCAGTATCGGTCCATGTGCTTATATTTGCATCACCGTTGATATCAGTTTCCGGCTCAGTCCATTCAGGCCTAAGATAATAAATAGCATCGTAACTGTCAATCGCGGCCGTCAATTCGGCATCTGCCCATTTATCGTCCGCCGGCGCAAATCCCGGCACAAGCCCTGAAAACATTGATTCCACGGGATTGCCTATGCTGTTTTTAGTCTCAAGCCATTTTATGTTCGGCCAATTCACGTCAACCCACGTATCGGCAAATATTCCGATTTCCACCGTCCTTATCCATTCATCATTCGGGTCTATCCTGCAGAACCTGTCCATCGCAAGCTTGATAAAAAGGATTGCCGTTGAAAGGCTGACCGGAGTATCCATGGCAAGTTCCCCGCCGAACATCTCCTGCGGCATTGCGGCAAAAACAAGGCTCTTCATGCCGTCGCGCTCCAATTCCCATATAGGTTCGCGGCCGCTTGTATATACCTTGCCGTTAACGTCAAACGAACCAAATACGTCCTTGTCAGAAACAAAGGTCTTAATGGTATCAATATCGTCAATTTTTACCGCAATTTCGGACCATGCGTCAACATAACCGCTTGCATATAAGTCTTCGTTGCTATCCATCTCCCATACTTTCTCTATGGCATCGTCAAGGGCCTCGGGAAACAACTTGAGGATAACACCTTCGGACATAAGTGTTTTTCCAATGAAATCAGGCCGGGAAACCGGAAGTTTGCCTGTAGATTCATCATTCAAACTCAGAAAAAAACCGGTTATTTCATCGGCATTGACAGGCACTGCGTTGCCGGAACTGTTTTTGAGCACCTCTGTCTTGCTGAGCCAATAGCTGTTCACGTAAAACTGGTACGAAGCCAGATCGTTTGAAACCGCAGTCTGGGATTTCAGGTCGTATTTCATCCACTGGAAGTTTTCGGCAATAATTCCGCTTATCTCCGAAACAGTGACGGTACTGCTCAATTTATCAGTCATTTCCGCAACGAATTCCATGGAAAGCGGCGGCATGGCGGCAAGTTTTTCATACAGCCTGCGCTTCTGCATCATGTCAAAATAGACAATATCATTCTGCAAACCGTCCCCGTTGGCGTCAACTTCCCCGAGGATATTATCATCAATTTGCCCGTCCGAACCGCTCACGCGAACCATGTTGCCGGAAGCGTCAAGTTCCCATTTCATCGTATCTGCATATATAAGAGACGGTTCAATAAGGTATATGCCCTTCGCGAGCTTATCACTTCCGTAAACCGCCGCGGAAAATCCCGGCAGGTTTGTATAATCAACGGTAATTACGCCCCAGTCATAATCGCCGCCGCCCGGTTCATACCCTGAAATATACGTGCAGTCAAAAAGCTCCGGCTCCAGCATCATATAAACCTTGCCTGCGTTATCGCTGACATTGAATCCGAGCATGCAGAGGAATTCAATCATCTTGGATGTTTTCTTGCCGGCAGGCGCCTGCGAAAGGAGTTCCGTCGTTTCATACTGGATAATCATGGCATTAACGCCGGTGACATAGCCGAGTTCATCGCCCGCCTCGCTCGTGCCGTCTTCAACGGCAGAGGAATAATAATTGGTTTCGTCCATCTCAAAACCGCCGGCAGTAAGCTGGGCATCCACCGCGGCTATAATATTGTATATAAGTTCCGCAAAAGCCGTCAACTGGCCTGGCGTGAGCGTGATATTATACTGGGCAAACAGGCCGATAATCTGCTGGAGAATAGCCTCTGTCAGGGGATTAACTTCAACGCTCGTCACGCCGTATTCATAGCCGGACATGTCAATAACCTGCCTGATTGTAACATACTGCGAAGGATCCGTCAGGGAAGGAAAAGACGCATCAACCGAAACCAATTTATCTGCCAATAACTGGATGGCCGCATCATCGGCTTCAAATACAAACTGCCCGTTTGAATCCGTGGACGTCTCAAGGTTTGTTTCTACTTTATTGCCGTTGGAATCGTAATAAAAGGCGTGCACGTTGGCATTGGCCGTGCCGGTCATATTATCTTCTTTGACGGGTATCTTGAATGATTTCCTGCCCGCATTGTTGATGAACGGTTTGGAAAGCTGTGACGGATAGGTCACGGTGCCGGAAAGAAAAGCCGCCTGCGTTCCGCCCGTTGTGCCGCCTGTGTCGCCGCCGGTATCTCCACTCGTATCCCAGCCCGTGGTTCCGCCGGTATCACCGGCCGTATCCCCGCCGGTAATCTGGGCATTGCCGCTGTCACTACTGCCGCCTCCGCCGCCGCAGGCAGGCAATAAAACAATACCGCATAAGAAAACAAATACAATTGCAATACCCTTTGCATAACCGCACTTCCCTGAACCGTACGACATAAAACCTCCTGCCAAAAAAATAAATATTAGATATAAGATTTCAGAAATATACGCAAAAACAATACCATTTTTTCACGACACGAACGATTCGCAACAACAACACAACATGCTTATCAGTAATAAGTTACGGCAGAAGACCTGGAAAAACAGCTTTACGTTTTTACGCAATGTATGAAATTGATACAAGGGGTTGCATTTTCATACAAAAAAAAAGGGCTTCCCTTTTGAGGGGGAAGCCCTTGAAATTCGTTTGGCAGAAGCTGATTAATTACGGCTTGTAAGTGAAATCAATTTCTGTCGCAGTGTATGAACCAGTTCCGTACCATGCTTCAACTGTGACCGTATAATTTGTATCTACTGTCAAAGTTCCTGTACCG
Source organism: Planctomycetota bacterium (assembly GCA_016220095.1). GTDB lineage: Bacteria > Planctomycetota > MHYJ01 > JACQXL01 > JACRIJ01 > JACRIJ01. The sequence goes on from JACRIJ010000131.1 coordinate 9,163, forward strand.
GTCAAAGAAGAGACCGCTACCTGATTGTTCTGATAGTAGTAATACGGGTCAGTGTACAGGTAAGGATTGGTGGCATCATTCGTAATCGTGCCGGTTGTTAAATAGGTGCCATCTATGCCGGTTACCGTTAACTGCCAGCTATCCGCGCCATAGATATAGTCAAACTTGAAGGTCGGATCGGTGCTGTACAGCGCATAGGCGTACAGATACCAATCGCCGTACGGCTGACTTACCCATGCGGGATAATTGTAACCGTTAACATACACGTACTGTGTATCGGCTGCCGTAAGAGGATCCGTGGTATAGACGTTAACCGTAGCATCCGCGTACGTATAAGGCGATTCAGTTGTCGGGAAATTATATGTCCCTTCAAACATGCCGGTATCAGGATTCTTTGCCAACGCCAACACCCTTGATTCAGTATACCAGGTAACGCTGTTGTAAACAAGGAATGAGACGTCCGCGCTTGTTACTGAACTGCCGGCCTCTACGGAGAAGCTCAATGCATAACTCGATTCATATATGGATGTCATATAAGGCGTTCCATAATAATCAAGCTGTTCACCAAAATGTTTGTAATCGGCATTCATCCATTTGTAGGTGGCATTCAATACCGTACCGCTTACATCGTTCAATACCAACGTATTAGGCGGCACCGACGCATTCAGCAGGTATTCTGACCAGTAATCATAATTAAGATAATCACTGCCATACGCATCCACCATGCCCCATGTCGGCGCGAGAACGAATGTATCATATTCATTCTGAAGCGTCGTATAGTAATAGGTCGCAGGGTCGTACACGCTTGCGTACAATGAGAAGTTAAGCGACAGGCATCCTGAAACCGTGCCGGCATTGCCGGAATAATCGCCCATCGGAGGCGTCGGCCAAATGCTCCAATCGGTGTAATCCCACAGACTGGCCGAATAGCTTGTCGTAAATGATAGAGCCGGTACCGTTATTGAGACTGCCATATCATAAACATCTACATTGTAACTGCCCCAGGTTGACCATCCGGAGAATGCATCCGCCGGCAGGTACAACAAACCGTTTTCAAGCGTAGTGGAATCCGTATATACTGTAATTTCACCGGCGCCAGGTTTTTCCATAGCCAGCAGGCGCATATTGCCTGCGGTATCCGTATTAAAGTACCATGTTTCTAAACCTGCAAAAGCATAGCCTGGCACATTAAGTACCGGTACAGTTGTCAGTGTAACATTCACTGTTTCCATGTCATAGGTATACACGGAACCGTCAACCAGCGGTAAGATGTCCGTAGCGGACTTCGCGTTTGCCTTCTGGTCAAGGTTTTCCGGATACTTGATTTCGCCTGTTGTCATATCAATCATCGCGTATGAGAAACTGAAACTGGTTTCAGACTGCGACTGAGTTATATATGAATAGGTAACGTAATCATAAACTGATTCGTCCCATGTCCATTCATATACATCGGATACTTCAACGAGGTAAGCATATCCGATAGGCGCGGTACCAAGGGTTTCATTGGTTTCAACAAGGAACACGCTCGGCATATAGTTGCCATAGTAATCCCACGGCGAACTTACGGTTGCCGGAGCAGTGAGCTGTGTGCAATTAGCCTTTAATCCGGCATAATCTGTCCACTTTGTAGACTTGTTATTGTTAATATCGCTTATTGTGGAACCGAGATAGGCTTCGGATACGTCATATCCTACCGCGCCGTTGAGGAACGAAAGCTGATTAACAGACGCGCTGGTTTCATCATAACCGGTAAACATCATGTTAATTCTCGTATCCGCAAAGTCGCTGACATAGAACTGCCAATCCCACGAATTGCCGATTGACAAATCGCAAGCCCTGGTTTCAGTGTAATAGGTGTTATTCAGATAATCGTACATATACGCCCATGCGGGATAGAACCATGTGGTTCCGCCGCCGGTACCACCGCCGCCGGTTCCGCCGCCGCCTGTGGTATTCGTCCATGCCCAGTAAGGATATGAACGCTTCCAGTTATCGGCAGTTTCCGTGCCTGGCAGAGGATCGCCGCTTGACATGCCGACATGGATAGTATATGTGTCATACAAACCGTCATCATCCAAATCAACATCAACATTCGGCAGGTTAGGATCGTCCTGGATTGTCACGTAATTTGACCACGGATCGGTATAGAACCAGTATTCCTGGGCCTGGCCGTTATCGCTGAATGACGCGATATAATCGGTGTAAAGATTCAAGCCTGAGAACACGAATACGCCGTAATCCGAGGTTGTAGCTGTGCCGAGGTCTTCACCTTTGGCATCTCCGCCCGACCATGCCCAGTCAACCGTATATAATGTTACAGTCGTGCCTGCTATGGCCTGGGCATTATAGTTAGCGTCAGACTTTACAATCTGGCCTGAAATATCAACTGTTACTTCATTCACCCAGTCGCTGTTAGTATCGGTCCACGTATCATAGCTGGTAGCTGAAGGGGTTCCGCCGCCGCCAGTTCCGCCGCCGCCACCAGTGTCGCCGCCGCCGCCACCTGTCCAGTCAAAGCTGAACATTAAACCGTACGTTTCAATCTGCATGGCCAGGGTTTCGTCCATCCATACATCGCCGTTAGGCGCAAATGTCGGCACCAATGCCGTGAACAATGACTTCAAAGGATTGTCAACGGTCTGTTTGGTTTCAAGCCATTTGATATTGGACCAGTCAACTTCGGTCCATGAATCCGTAACAGTCAGCCCGGTCATCCAGTCAACCCAACTGCTGGTATTCGTCTTTACCCATTCAGAATTAGCATCTATCTTAAACTTCTTATCAATAACCATCTTTGTCAGCACGAATGCCGTCGTCATATTAACACTCGTTGTTTCTGCAAGGGTTGTACCGAGCAATTCTGAAGGAATACTGACAAAAATGATGTTCTTAATCTGGTCCCTTTGGGATTCCCAGATGGGTTTGCGAATAATACTATATGTGGTTGTTCCTACGGTGAACGTTGTAAAAGACGTCTTGTCCGTAACAAAGCCTCTTATAGTGTCTATATCAACCATCTTCTCGTTCACTTCCGTCCATGGATCAATCCATGTCCATGTGGTATCCATCATGTGTTGATTGTTAAGTTCATAGACTTTCTGCATTACGTCGTTCAAACAGTCCTGATAAAGAGACAGGACTACGTCGTTTCTTGACGCAATCTTAGTCGCCAGGGCCAGCGGAGTTGCCGGAAGTTTGCCCGTATCGGTGTCGTTAAGATTTGTGAAGAATGTCATAATCTCAAAATCCTTCACAGGAACTATCTGTCCGGACTGATTTTTCAAAGGAGCTACAGTTCCGACATAATAGTTTTCCATACCGCCGCCGGATGTGCCTGCCGCATATGCCTTCGCAGGCGAGCCGCCTGTTGTGCCGCCACCCGTGCTGTCCGGAGAACTTACATAATAATCCATCCAGCTCGTATCGTAGCGCATCCACTGGAAATTAGCCGCAACTGCCGCGGCAATATCCGCAACCGTCGTGGTCTCAGCAAGATTTGCCTGGAATGCCGCAACGAATTCCATGGATAACGGAGGCATGTTGGTCAGCTCGTAATACAACTGCTGTTTCTTCCACATGTCAAAGTAAACCGTATCATTTAACAAACCATCGCCGTTTGCGTCAATGGTAGTTAACTGCAGTTCGTCCACTAACTTGTCACTGCCGGCCGTATAGACCCAGTTCCAGTTGGCATCATATCCCCATGACATTTCATCTACGAAAAGCAGGGACGGATCCACAAGGAAAACGCCTTTTGCCAGTTGAAACGTTTCCGTTACGCCGGCATAGGTTGCATTTCCAAATCCCGGAACGAGTGTCGGGTCTATTTCAATTTCACCCCATGCCCAGTCATTCCAGCCCCACTGATTCTGGCCAAGGTTAGACTGGTACCAGCAATTGAAATAAGACTGGTCCATCATCGTATAAACCTTATTGCCGGGCGCAGTAACGCTGAATCCCATTAAGCAAAGGAATTCAATAATCTTGGCAGTTTTCTGGTCGTCTGTCATTATATCCATTAAGGAAGTGGTTTCATATTGTGTGATCATGGCGTCCGTTCCGGCGAGGAAACCGAGTTCTTCGCCCGCGCCACCCTGATCAATTGAGCCGGAGAAATAGTTGCTTTCATCCATTTCAAACCCGCCCGCAGCCATCTGAGCTTCCACTGCGGCAATAATCTGATTAATCAATGCCGCGAAGGCGCTCAACTGCGTCGGAGTAAGAGTGATGTTGTACTGCGCAAAAAGCCCGATAATCTGCTGAAGAATAGCCTCAGTAATCGGGTTGCATTCCACTGACGTAACACCAAACTCATAATCGCTCATATCAATAAGCTGTCTGATGGTTACTTCCATGGACGCATCCGTAAGCGCGGGGAATGTCGCTTCAACGGAAAGAAGCTTATCCGCATACAATGTAGGATCCAACGCCGTAAATTCAAAATTTCCGGTTTCATCCTCTGTTGTCGCGGGATCGTCTTCCACTGTCGTGGCTTCAATCGGCGTTTCCACCTTGTTGCCGTTCTCGTCATAGTAGAACGCGTGGACTGTCGCGCCGCTTCTGCCGCTCATGTCATCATCGGAAACTTTTACCTTAAATGATTTCTTGCCTGAAGCGTTGATATACGGCTTGGTCAGTCCGGAACTCGGATAAGAAACGTTTCCTGTGAGGAATGCCATTTCTGTCCCGGTGCCGCCGCCGGTATCGCCACCGCCAGTGTCACCGCCGCCAGTGCCGCCGCCGGTATCGCCGCCACCGGATGTGCCACCGCCCGTGGTTCCGCCGCCGGTCGTGTCGCCGGTAGAACTGCTACCGCCGCCGCCTCCGCCGCAACCCATCAGTGCCACGCCCACAAGGGCCATCAGCACCAATATCGTCCCATATCGCCAATCTTTCTTCAATAAGTATTGGTACATACAACCACCTCCAAAAAAAACAAACAGTAAATTCCTGATATTTATGATAGCTCTTAAAAATTACGGTTCCAGATAAGTAATATTATACCCTGCTAAGTACGGTTTGTCAAGTTAATTTAAAAGTTTTTTTTTCCAAAAACGGCTTTAGAGCAATCGGACAGTGAACGACGACGAATTAACAGGGACTTGACGAGACCTTAAGAGACCGGCAACGGGTAAGATATGGCCTGGACGAGCCGCCGTCGGGTCTCGTAAAGATCTCATAAAGTCCCTGTAAAAAAATCGTCGTGTGTCTCGTTAAAGTCCCGTAGAGTCCCTGTTTAATAACGTCCGTAGTCCGTGTTTACCCGTTCACTGACGGGTTACGTTTTAGACGTTTTTTTGCTTGACTTTATCGGAACTTAATATATATTAAATACGATTATACCAAAACAGCGTTGCCCTGCAAGACTTTTCCCGTAATCTTCGTAATCTTCGTAATCTTCGTAATCTTCGTAATCTTCGTAATCTTAGAATCTGTAATCCGCAATTATGTACTGCCCTTTCTGTAAACACAAAAAAGACAAGGTCATTGACTCAAGAACCGTTGATAACGGACTTGCCATAAGACGGCGCAGGCAATGCCTCAACTGCAAAAAACGCTATACTTCCTATGAAAGAAGGGAAGAAAACCCAAAACGGGTCATCAAAAAGGACGGCAGAATAGAAATGTTCAGCCGCGATAAAATACGCAGCGGCCTCCTTAAGGCCTGCGAAAAACGGCCCGTGCCTATGGCCAAAATAGATGAAACCACAACGAAAATAGAACTGGATGTCTATGAACACTTTGACGACGAAGTGTCCTCAAAATACATCGGCGAACTCGTCATGAAGGAACTCCGGGAACTTGACCAGATAGCCTATGTCCGCTTCGCATCCGTGTACAGGGAGTTTAAGGATATCAACGAATTCATGAAAGAACTCCTCCAAATGCTCGGGAAAAACGATTCTAAGATTAAAAGGTTTAAGGATTCCAGGATTTAAAGATTCGCGGAATACAATCGCAATCTGCAATCTTTAATCTTAAAATCTTCTAATCCGTAATCTTCCAATCTTAGCATCTGCAAATCTTCTTATCTTATGAAAGAAGCGTTATTTTACAAAAAACTCGAATCCGGCAAGGTACAGTGCGTCCTGTGCCCGCATAACTGCTCTATCGCCACGGGTAAAACCGGCATCTGCAGGCAACGTAAAAACGTTAACGGTTCACTCTATACATTAATATACGGAAATGCCACCTCTGTCGCAATGGACCCCATAGAAAAAAAACCTCTCTACCACTTCTTCCCCGGCTCTCAAATCCTCTCCCTCGGCACCAACGGCTGTAACTTCTCCTGCCCCTTCTGCCAGAATTGGCACATCTCCCAGGAAAACGCCGATACCGAACCCGTCTCCCCTGAACAGGCCGTAGCCCTGGCCGAAAATCACCACTCCGTCGGCATCGCCTATACATATAATGAACCGTTCATCTGGTATGAATTCGTCCTTAAAACCGCACGGCTTGCCTCCGCCCATGGGCTGAAAAACGTGCTCGTATCCAACGGCTATGTCAACCCGGAACCGTTGCGGCAATTGCTTCCTTATATACATGCGTTGAATATAGACCTGAAAAGCATTGATGAGGTCTTCTATAAAAGACTCTGCAAGGCTAAATTGGCGCCGGTACTTGAAACCTGCCAAACAGCCTCAAAGACCGCGCTTGTGGAAATAACCAACCTCATCATCCCCGGTGAAAACGATTCCGAGAGAAACATTAATGACCTTTCAAAGTGGGTCTCCGAAAACCTCGGCAGGCATACGCCTGTGCATTTTTCCGCATACCACCCTGATTACCAGATGGATAACCCGTCAACGCCTGCAAAATCGCTGGAATCCGCATACGAAACCGCGCGGAAATACCTTGATTATGTCTATGTCGGAAATGCCAGTGTGAAAACCGGCAATGATACGCTCTGCGTGAAATGCGGCTCCACATTGATCGCGCGCAAAGGCTATAGTATCACAATTCAAGATATGTCAAAAAACGGATGTTGCGCCAAGTGCGGTACGGATAATCACGTCATCTCTACGTAAGGAGGAAAAATGAAGCATGAAGGACGGACGAAGTCCTGAGTCTTAAGTCTGGAGTCATGGGTGCCGACTTATAACACCAGACTCCTGACTCTTTAGGCAACTACGTTAAAACCCCAACTTGTTCCCCCGTTATCAGGCGCGGACGTATCAGACGTGCCCGGCCTTTTTCCGATTTTAATAAAGTCATCCATCATTTTTTCTACAAGCCCGTAAGTCTCATCAATCTGGTCCCATACTTCCTGCGGAAGATTAAACGCGCCCAACATGGCGCGGGCCTCGGAAAATCCCTTCTGAATTGCCGGCATGATGTAATCCGCGTATTTCTGCCTGTCTTCCTGAACGCCTTCGCCCTGGAACCTGGACAGGGCAAAATTAACTATCCTTGCCGCTGTATTCTCAGGCGAGAAATAGTCAACTAATTCGTTCAATCCCGGCACCTTTTGCGATGCTGCCTCGGATTTGGCGCTGGAAAGATTGGCATAAATAGACTCCAGGCGCATTTTCATGCTTGATTGCACTGTAGTAGTTTCGCCCTGGGCATTGGTTACACTGCGGTAGGATTGGATATTAACTTCAAGAAGCGCGTAATTGAACTGCGAAATAGGACTGGATTTGCCGTCGCTTTCCGTCTGGCCGGATTTTTTAACGTTCTTTGAGCCAGGAAACATGTAAGTTGATGCGGAATAACCGGTAGAAGTGCCGGAAATACTGTTGATATTAGCCATAAAAGACCTCCTTGTCCAAGGTTTATGGCTTCGGCGTAAATTCACGGAATCAGCGAAAAAACGCACATCCGCGCATGTTCCGCGTTCTCTGTGCGCCCTGTAGCTCCGTAATTTGCCGCCAAAACCCCTCTCAAAACGGCCTCATGAATCCATTCATAAGGCATATATTATTATCGGAAAAACGGAACGTAATTCTTTAATAATAATGGAACTTTACCACAACGATTTTTGCCACGAAGTCACGAAGAACGACTGATAAATTAACCACGAATACACACTAATGCACACGAATAACCTGCTTATAAACCGGCTTCATGTTCATTCGTACGTATCCTGTCAATCCTGCCGCAGTACTGCGACCGGAGGGAGTCCCGACCGAAGAGTCGGGATAGTCCCGATTCGTATCGGGACGAAGGGAAGCGGAGCGAAGGGTTTATCCGATGTAAATTTCGTTGTCGTGTCGTCATCTTCTGTCATTCTTTCGCATCTATCCTCGTTCGCCGTTCAACTGTCACCTTAAAACTCACACCTCTCACCCGTCAGCTTCGTCCCGTCCGTCGTCCCCTCGCTACTCAGTTTACCCTGCCGCAGTCCTGAGTGTAACGAAGGGAGTTTAGCGAAGGGCTACTGGTTACTCGCTACTACGGTAAGGCCTTAGTAGAGGTGGCATTTTAACATAGTAGTTATAATAGAAAAAATAAAAGCGAATAGTAGCCCAGCCATTTATGGCTGGGTTTGTATGCCAAAAGCCTAATACTTACGCCATTCATGGCGTTATGTTACGGGAATGAATGCCCTCCATATTTCTCAGTTTTTCATACCCCAGCCATAAATGGCTGGGCTACTAA
>JACRIJ010000130.1 GCA_016220095.1 Planctomycetota bacterium
AGTTATAATAGAAAAAACATATAGCGTATAATAGCCCAGCCATTTATGGCTGGGTTTGTATGTCAAAAGCCTGATACTTACGCCATTCATGGCGTTATATTAAGGGCATGAATGCCCTTCATATTTCTCAGCCTTCCATACCCCAGCCATAAATGGCTGGGCTACTAACGTCCTTTAATGCCACCTCTACTGAGGCGATACCTGCGAATGACGATTTTCCTGTTAACGATACGACTGAAGAACGAAATAACTAAAGAACCCCGTTATTCCGTAACTCTTAAACTACTTAACTCCACAACTCCTAAACTCTGCTTACTGTCACCCTATCATTCTTTCACCTATCACCCTGAATCGCCTCCGGCGATTCAAATCGTCTCAATTTTCATGAAATTCGTTCCGCCGATGGTGGCCGTGGTGCCGGCGAGTATTACTACCCTGTCGCCCTTTTTTAAATAACGCATCTTTTTCAAAAGCTCTATCCCGTTCCTGACCATTTCGTCGCCGTGACGGCCGAATTTATTTAATACCGGAATTGTGCCCCAGATAAGATTCAACCTGTTATATGATTCAAGCCTGTGCGTAATCGCGTATATCGGAGCGCAAGGCCTGCGTTTTGACAAAAGCAATGCCGTTTTGCCCGATAGCGTAAAGACCACCATGGCCTTCGCATTCGCTTCAATTGACGCGGAATACGCCGCGTGCGCAATGGAGTATTCCGTAGAATCGTTAATGGGATTGAACCTGCCGCGCTCGTGGCAGGTGAAGAATTCCGAACCCTCAGCCCTTTCGGCTATGTCCGACATGGTTGCGACGGATTCCACGGGATATTTACCTGCCGCAGTCTCGCCGGAAAGCATTATCGCGTCAGTGCCGTCAAAAACAGCATTCGCCACATCGTTGACTTCCGCCCTTGTAGGGCGCGGATTTACGGTCATTGATTCCAGCATCTGCGTGGCCGTAATAACGGGAACGTCCTTTTCATTCGCCCTTGCGATAATCCGCTTCTGCAAAATCGGTATCTGGTCAACGCTCATTTCAACGCCGAGGTCCCCGCGCGCCACCATAATGCCGTAAACGACATCAAGGATGGAATTCAGGTTAGCCACTGCTTCGGGTTTTTCTATTTTGGCTATTATAGGAATATACGCCTTGCGGCGTTTGAGTTCATTTCTTAATGCCAGGACGTTTTCACTTGTCCTTACAAAAGACTGGGCAATGTAATCCGCCTTGATTTCCGCGGCGAATTTTACGCATTCCTTATCCTTTTCAGTAAGCGAAGGCGCTGAAATCACGGTGTCCGGAAGATTCATGCCTTTGTGTTCTTTCAGCAGGCCGCCGTCTATTATCCTGCATTCAGCGGTTGTCCCGGTCTTAGAAACCACCTTTAACTGCATCAAACCGTCATCCAGCAGGACGCGGTCATTGACCTTGATATCCCTGACGAATTCCTTATAGGTCGTAGAAATGGAATGTTCGTTGCCGGGGATATCTGCCGTGGTGATGGTAATTGACCTGCCGGGAATAAGATTAACCGGCTTATTATCCTGCATAAGGCCGGTCCGGATTTTAGTGCCCTGCAGGTCCGCAAGAATAGCTACGGGCCTTTTTAATTGGCGCGACAAATCCCGAATCATTTTTATGCGTTTGACATGTTCCTTGAATGTACCGTGAGACAGGTTTATCCTTGCGACATCAAGGCCGGCCTGGAGCATTTTTTTTAATGTCTCCGGTTTTTCCGAAGCAGGACCGATTGTAGCTACTATTTTTGTTTTACGCATGTTAAGAGCTTAGGGGTTAAGGAGTTACGGGGTTTAGGGGCTATGGGGTTTAAGGGTTACGAAGTTAAAGGTTTAGAGTCTTACGTCTCAACTTCTGCGTATTTTGCCTGCCTGCGCGGCTTGTCCTCCGAAGCCATAGCGAAGGAGGAAGCCGCTTCGGCAAAGGCAGGCGCAGAAGTTTACAAACTATAGTACTTTCGTCACGTCACTTGGCGCTCTTGACGTCCTCTGCGACTTATTGCGTTCGTCCGTCGGTTCGGACGTACGACGGTCGGAATAAACCGCTAAGAGCGCAAAGAACGCAAAGACGACGAATATTCGTATCGTCTTAGCGAGCTTTGCGCACTTTGCGGTTAAATCGTCGTCGTTAGAACGAACGACGTTTTGACCGCAAAGGCCGTTAAACGCGTTTACCTTGCCGCAGTACTGAGCAAAGCGAAGTGAGTGTAACGAAGGGCTAAGTACGGCTAAATAGCAATCAAGTATTCCTGATTTCTAATTTGGTTGTGGCTATACTGCTTTATAGATTACAGAATTTAGAGAATTCACTTACATCTGAATTTATTATTACTTATTGTTTTTTTGTTGCGGTTTCTTAAGGTTCAGCATAATAAGCAGATAGCACAATTGCATAAGTATTCCGAGGATTGCCGCGCCTATGACAGCCAGCCAGACGTTTGTAACGGTCAGCCAGGGCTTGAGAGGCAGCCATTTGCCTATCACTGCAATGGTCATAATACTGCCGAGTATAATAACTCCGATTGCCGTAGTCATTAACGCATTGATAATGCTTGAAGTGAGGTCTGCCTTTGCCTTTAACCTTTTTTCCCTGAGCGTGGCAGGCGGAGCAACGGAAGGCTGGGGCTGGGGCTGAACCTGGGGTTGAGGCTGTGCTTGAGGCTGGGCCTGCTGGGGTTGTGCCTGTGGATAATATGAAGCCGGCGGAGTCTGTTGCTGATAGGGATAAGATTGAGGGGGCGCATAGGATTGCGGCTGGGGCTGGAACTGCGGCTGAGGTTGCGGCTGAAACTGGGGTTGTGGTTGGAACTGCGGTTGCTGTTGAGGCTGGGATTGGAATGATGCAGGCTGTTGTGGCGCGAGCGGCACCACATCAAACATAAAAGTCAATTTCGAATCGCCTACGGAAATGACATCGCCTGGCGTCAGAATTGCCTCTTTTGCATCCTTGCCATTGACCTTGGTGCCGTTCTTGCTGTCAAGGTCGGCTATTTTGTACTGTCCGGGGCCAAGCCGTATTATCCTGCAATGCTCCCTTGAAGCCTCGGAATCATCAAGTTTTATGTCATTTGCGGACGACCTGCCGATGGTGGTAACGTCTTTCGTTATCTCAACCGCGGTCTGCTGGTTTCTTAAGTTAATTATAAGTTTTACTGACATACAATACGATTACAGATTCGAAGATTACAGATCCAAAGATTACGAATCCAAAGATTACGGATCCGAAGATTACAGATCCAAAGATTACAGATCCAAAGATTACAGATTCATAATTATAACACTAAAACGATTTCAGTCAACAATTTTTAGCAGAAATCTTAATTCTTAAATCTTATATTCGGTCATTTCCTTGTAATCGTGCAATTGGTCCACGGCGCGCTCCGCGAAACCCGCGATAATCCTGTACTCGGGCTCTGAAATCTGGCGGTTCCTGAGGAGTTGTATTGACTGTATTTTCATCTGCACGAGGTCGCTCGCGAAACGCGACGCGGTCTGTATATCGCCGAAATGCAATGCTAATTTTACGACCCTTAAAATGTTCTTATAAAATACCCGCGGATTTTCCCGGCCCAATTCCTCGGCATTTTTCAACATATCAAACGCCGCTCTAAGGCATGTTTCCTCTCGCGCCTTATCGCCGGATTCCCTGCACAGCTGGGCGGATTGAAGATACATCATCGCTATAAGCGTAGGATACCTGTTGTATCTTGCCGGACTGGAATCGTGGATCGCCTTCATGGACATGACCGCCAATTCAAAGGCAGTCAACGCCGTCTTATGCGTCTTTACGGGTGAAAACAGGTCCATTACACCCTTGCCAACCGCAAGTCTCTCCGCCCTCTTGTCAAAAATATAATTCAACGTTTTCTGGGACGGGTTAAAATCCGACTTGAAATCCTCGCCTCGTTCCGGATTTTTGGTTATGAAATGCTTTTGTTCCGTGGACGCGAAAAAGCACTGCGGACAAACGATGACTTCCATGAAAAGCCCGTTGCATGCATCCCTTCCCTTAACGGGCTCAACGTAATGAACGACGAGGAATTCATTCAAATCGGTCCTCTGCGTAAGAGGCCTCAGCCTCTGCACTGAAAACGGCCTCGCATCCGGATGAAATCCGCACCGGTATTCGTACGGCAGGAGTGAATTGTTTTTGAATTCCGCCTGCACATCGGGCTTTGCCGCGGGAATAACAATCTCGTCAAACTCCCTCAAATGCGCAAATCTGAGCATTTCTTCTCCGGTCCTGCCCTTCAGGGCCGAGAATTCCATGTAAGATTTTACTTTTTCAGGCGTCCCGAGTACGGCTAAAAGTATCCGCGCCAAATCGCCGTTCGCAAATTGTGCCATAGTTAAATCCTTAATCCCATTTCACTCTAATAGACGTTAAAGCAACACGGCCGGAAACAAGTCCGAGATCCGGGGGCCGTAATCCGTGCCCCGTATCCCGTACGAGAAACGTAATAAACCGCAGAGAGCGTTTATCCTGAGCGAAGCGAAGGACAAAGTTCGCAAAGACGCGACGTTTATTTGTAACCGTCTTAGCGTGCTTTGCGGCCTTAGCGGTTAAATAGTCGTAGTCGTCAAGACGTACGCCGAACGGAATAAACCGCAGAGAGCGCAAAGGTCGCAAAGACGACGTATATTTGTAGCCGTCTTAGCGCGCTTGGCGGGCTTAGCGGTTAAATAGTCGTAGTCGTTAAGACGTACGCCGAACGGAATAAACCGCAGAGAGCGCAAAGGTCGCAAAGACGGCGTATATTTGTAACCGTCTTAGCGTACTTTGCGGCCTTAGCGGTTAAACAATCGTCGTTAGTATCTAATCCCGCAACTTCCGCGTATTTTACCTGCCTGCGCGAAGCCGCTTCGGCAAAGGCAGGCGCAGAACTTTATAAACCACCAAGCACACGAAGTGCACGAAGAACGGTTCTAATGCGAAGATTGGCATTCAGCGTTTTTCCCAAGAATCTTCGTGTTCTTCGTGATCTTTGTGGTAAAAACTGTCATCGTTTTGATTGCGATCACCCCGAGCTTGTCGATAGGGATATGCTGTTCTGTTCATTTAACTTGCTTATAAAACAGCTTATCGTCAAGCTTTACTTCTTTTAATACTTTTACGATCTTTTCAGCCGCGTGCCCGTCGCCGTAAGGGCTGACGGATTTTGAAACCATAGCGCGGAATTCTTTGTCATTCACGGCCTTTTCAATCGCCGCCTGGATTTTTTCAGTATCGTACTCCTTCACGGGAATAACGTTGCCGCCCGGTTCACGAAATTCGTTCCGCGGACCGATATTCACCGCCGGCGTTTTAAGGAACGACGCCTCTATTATGCCTGCCGTGGAATTACCAACTATAGCTGAACAGTATTTAAGAAGCGATATAAAATCATTATGCGGAATATTCCTGTGTATCTTAAAAAGTGGATTGTTTTTATATTCTTCAATTACTGAAATAACATTACTACTGCCGCTGTCATTATTCGGATACATGATTAATGCGGGCATATTCTGCCGTACGATTGCATCCAATGTCTTCCTCATAAACATACCTGCCTTATCATTCTCAAAAGACGTAGGATGCTGTATGCAGATAAGAAAAGAAGAATCTTCTAAAAGCCCGTATTTAGGACAAACCACGTTTCGCGGTACCGGATTGAATTCGCGCAGGTTATCTACTGCCGGAGAACCTGTGACCGTGATGCGCCATTCATCCTCGCCCAAATCCGCAATCCTGCTTTTACTTAACTCCGTTGCAGGAAAATGGATATGCGCCGATTTTGTAATCTTATGCCTGATTATTTCGTCAATATGAATATAATCATGCGAGGACTTATCACCGCCGTGTATATGCGCAATTGCGATACGCTTATCCCCTGCCGCTTGCACGGCGGCAAAAGGTTCCAGGCGATCGCCTAACAGCAAAACCATATCCGGTTTAAGTTCCGAAAAAGCTTCATCAAAGCCTTTCTTTCCCTTAATCAGAGCAAGTTTCTCCGGCGAAGGCTGATGTTTTTGCTGTATTCCCGGAGAATACATCTCAAATTTTTTATCTATCTTAAAACCATCGGCTTCAATGTCTTTGTATGTATTACCATGCGCTTCAAGGAGATGCATGCCGGTAACGACCAATTGCAATTCCAGGCCATGAGTTTCCTGTATTTTTCTCAATACCGGTTTCAGAAGGCCGTATTCGGCCCGCGTGCCTGTAATGACGCATATTTTTCGGTTATTCATATTTATCCAAAACTATAACGATTTTTGCCACTCCTTCCAGGATCCCTTACATTACAATTATATTAAGGAAAAGGGAGAAGACGCGAAGAACGACTGACGGACAACTATCCACGAATGAACACGAATGCCGGCCAGCCGTCAACTCCGAAATCAAGATTCGTGGCCCGTTTTCTATGGCCCGTGGCCCGTTTTAACGGAAACCGGATAAGCGTCTGGTGTCTACGTCCGTCCTTCATACTTCATTTTTCATTTTTTCGATTCCTGCGCGAGGAATCTCAATGCAATCGTCGCCTTATTCGGCATAGGCAATTTATCGCCTGTCTGCACCTGCGCGAGCGGCTTTGTTGAGGCCTGTTCGGCGTCTTTCTTAGGCATGCTGAAAATTCCGATCTCCGCGCCCGGAGACGCAAACCGTTTCTCTATATAAGCCATGCCAAGCTGTGTCTCTCCTATCAGGGTGCAGGAGGTGATTCTTCCGATGTACTGCCCTTTGGAATTAACTACTATATCGCCGGGTTGAGCGAGTTTAACGCCCTTCTCATTCATTTTAAAGCGCGCAACTTCCATGGTGCTTTTCTGCATTTTATCCAACAGAGAGTCCCTTCCGACAAAGAACGGCTTATGGAACCTTACGAAAGACCCGTAACCGGCTTCTACCGGAGAGATATTCCGCGCACCCGAGAGTTCATGGCCGTATAAAGGCAGACCGGCTTCAGTGCGGGTTGAATCCCTTGCGCCGAGCCCTGTGGGTTGTACGCCGAATTCCCTGCCTTTTTCCAGTATCATGTTCCACATGCGGGGCGCGTCATCAGGATGCAAATACAATTCGTAGCCTGTTTCTTCTCCGGTATACCCGGTTCTGGACAAAAGCACATCAATGCCTTCAAGTTTTATTTCAATAAACGCGGATTTTTTCATCTTCGCGATTTCTTCAGCGGTTTTTGCGTCAGCGAGTTTCCGCAGTATCAACTGCGATTTCGGGCCTTGCAAGGCGACATCCACCTTACGCGCTGAGCCTGCCGCGGGGTCCTTAAGGTCTTTTATATCCACTATTCTTTCGGTTTCTTTGCAGGGGAATTTCCTGTCTATCATGATTTGTTTCGCGTTCACCGCGTTAAGCCACGCGAAATCCTTATCCGCGTTCGCGGCATTAACGACCACCATGTATTTCGTAAAACTGCGGCGGTACAGGAGGATATCGTCAATCACATCGCCATTCTGGTCAAGCAGGTACGAATATTGCGATTGACCCGTTTTCATGCGCGACACGTAATTCGCGGTAACCACGTCAAGGAACCTTGTGGCATGCCAGCCGCTGACTTCAAACACACCCATATGGGTAACGTCAAAAAGGCCTGCGTTCTGCCTTACCGCGTTATGCTCATCGCTGATAGAAGTGTACAGGACGGGCATTTCCCAGCCGGCAAACGGAACGATATTCCTTTTCTTCGTCAGCTTAAGATGCTCTTCATACAGGCAGGACCTTTTCAAAGGCGCATCGGGATCGGACTTATATTCAAAAATTTTCTTCTCAGTTCTTATATGGACGTCCGCGAGGATTGACAACTGCCCGGCAAAATAAGGTTTAGCCAGGTCAAAATCCGCCGGCGACGCCTTGTACGCGTCCTTTGCGGAAATTGATTTCTTATTATATACAGGAAGGTTAAAAAGTTCCCTGAGGGAATCGCGGGTTGAATTTTCAATCTGCTTTATCCCTGAAGACGCCCCTTCCTTAAGAAAAGCATCGTACAGATTTTCAAATTCATCATAAGACGCGAGAAACACATAAACCGGATATTTCGGATTAGTTGTGATATTGGCGCAGATTACCTGCGGGCTATTCAATTGTCCGCCGGCGGCGCGAAACGGTTCAAGCGCGGAATATTCGGCATTGATTTTTTTCACGACAGCCGCGGCCTTAGGTCCTGCAACGGCCAAAGCGGACATCTTAAGCCCGTCAACAACCACAGGACCGTCAATCTTGGCGTATTTATCCATGAAAGCATCAAAGAAAGCAAAACCATCCGACAAAGACTGCAGTCGGTTCCGTACCTTTGCGGCGTTTGCGGGATTTGACAGTACGTAATAATAATCAAACGAATGCCCTTCGTCAAAACCCTTTCTAATGGTGAAAAGGTCGTCTATAAGACTATGCTCATCGTCAAAGAGGAAGGCATGCGCGAGCCAATTCGGCCTGAGTTTAGCTATATTGGAAGACACTGCGGCCTGGAAAAAATATTCCGCCCTGCCGCCGCGTATTTCAAACAATCCGAAATCAGACATGTCAATCAGGCCGCAGGAATTCTTTATTGCATCGGACTGTTCCTTTTCAGAAGGATATTTTTTAACACGGATTTCCGGAACGGTTACGGAAGATTTTACCGGTTCGCTGACCGGAAATTTATCCGCAAGTTTTTTGACTTCGAACTTGACTTCGTCAATAACAGCCTGCGAAATTTTACCCCTGCCCTTGACGCCGCCGGTAGTGATGACCGTATAGGTATCTATATTAGTAATGACCTTATGAACGAGGGTTGCTATCAGTTTCATTTCATTCCCGCCCATGCCGCGCTGGGTAAGTATCGTAGTACCGAGGCGTATAGCGCTTGAAAAAGACGCGTTGACATCGCCGGCGATGGTATTTTTATTGCAGGTAATATCGCAAAGGTCAAGGATATTGGAAACGACGTCGCCTTTGAGGGTTTCGCCCGATTTAGTTTCAACTGCGTTAAGGTCTATAAGCAGGAGATGAGTATCGGTGCCGCCGTAGGCGAGTTTAAAGCCGAGGGATTTCAATTCTTCGGCAAGCGTACGGCAATTTTCAATGATATTTTTTTGAAGGGATTTGAATTCTTCGGTGCGGGCGATTTTGAATGCGACGGCCTTAGCGGCGATGGTATTAACGTGCGGGCCGCCCTGTTCGCCGGGGAACACGGCGTTATCAATTTTACGCGCAATAGTTTCATCGGAAGAAATAATTACCGCGCCTCTGGGGCCGCAAAGGGTTTTATGCGTGGTAAAAGTAGTCGCATGCGCGAAACCGACCGGGTTAGGGAACAGCCCTGCGGCAACGAGGCCTGCGGGGTGGGCGATATCGGCAAGAAGGTAAGCGCCGACGGAATCGGCGATCTGCCTTAATTTTTTCCAGTCAATAGTCCACGGATAGGCGCTGGCGCCGCTTATTATCATTTTCGGGCGGTGTTTCAGCGCGAGTTCAGCGATATTATCGTAATTAAATTTGCCGGTTTTCCTGTCAACCTCGTAAGAAACAATCTTATAGCATTTGCCTGAGCGGTTAAATTCACTGCCATGCGTAAGATGGCCGCCGTTATTAAGCGCAAGGCCCATAACCGTATCGCCGGGCTTGACGAACGCCTCGTAAACAGCGTTATTAGCCGCGGCGCCGGAGAGCGGCTGGACATTGACGAAAACAGAATCAAGAGGCGCGTTGGGATTAGCGAATATTTCAGCGCATCTCTTTTGCGCGAGCGATTCCACGAAATTTGCGAAATCACAACCCTTGTAATGTCGCCTGTCGCCATAGCGGCGCTGGAACGAAAGGAACCGCGGCACATCCATCATTTGAGCTATCTCATCCTGGGACATACGCAGGGAAGGATAGCCTTCGGCGTATTTGTTTATAAACGGGGTTGTAAGCGCGCTCCTGACGGGAGCCGGGCAAAGGCTCTCGGAAGCAATCATTATAAGCTTATCGTTCTGGCGGGCGTATTCAAGCCCGGTGAACATTGCGAGCTCCTTATCATACCCGTCAAGGTCGCTGTTGAAATAAAAGTTCTTGTTTGGCATAAAAAAGTCCTTAAATCAATGACAAATGTTATGTAAAAATTAGGGTAATTATATCATTCCGGAATATTTAGTCAATGAATTTTGGAAGTGAATTTCTTACCGGCTTTTCACAGCCGCGATTAACTCAGCCACAGAGGACACAGAGAGATTCAGACGAATATTGGCAAGATATCGAACGGACTAAACAAAACGTATTTTTTATAACAAATTTAATCGCCACCACCCCGACTTATCGGGGCTAAATACAAATATCGTAAGCCTTAATTGAACCGCCTTTAAACAATATAATGACGACGATTTTTAACAGTGACTTGACGAGACCTTAAGAGACGCCTTAAGCTCTGCAGTTTCCAAGTCTCATAACTCTTTAACTCCGTAACCCTTTAACATATAAACTCCTAAAGTATTCCGTACACGACCATATTTTTCCCGTTATTTTTCGCGAAATACATTTTATTATCGGCGAGCCTGATAAGGTCATCCGCCTTTTTACACTGCGCACCGCCGCACGCGATGACGCCGATGCTGAAAGTAACCGGCCAGTTATTTTGCCGCATAGCATACAAAAGGCAGTTATGCACTTTATCAAGAACTGTTTTTGCCTGCTCGTTGCCGGTCTCCGGCAGTAGAATGACAAATTCATCCCCTCCGAGCCGCGCAACAGTATCTGTAATACGGATATTTTCCCTTATCGTATTTACCGCCACTGACAGCAATGCATCTCCAACGCTGTGTCCAAACATATCATTTATTTTCTTAAAATCATCAATATCCATATAAGCGAGGACAACAGGGTGGTCATATCGGGAAGCCCTCTCCACTTCACGGCCGAATATTTCATAGAAATACCTGCTATTCGGCACTCCCGTAAGTGGGTCCTTTCTGGCAAGTTCTTTTTCTTCCTGCAACAATCTCCGTATTGTCGTAATAAAAAATACGATGATAACGAAAAATCCCATACGCATAATGGAATTCCACATAGGAATCGCGTAATGAACGTATCTATGGCCGGAAGAAAAATCCGCCAAAAGCCATATTGCGGCGCTCAGAAATGAAAACGCAATGCCGTAGAACCTGCCCGTAAACCACGCAACCATAATGATGGGAATCAAATAGAATATAGAAAACGAAACCTCATAACCGGTCAAATGGTCAATAATACCAAGCAAAACGGTTATAATGGTTGACAATATTACTATAATATATTTCGGTTTCTCAATAAAAAAATCCATTTTATTTCTCCCATATCATTCAGGTGTCAAAAACCACCCTTGCCTCATAACCGTCAAGAGTCTTTTTTACGGACAGCTGGTGAAACGTCACTGCCTTGATTTCTTTTTTTATCTCATGCCTGCCCTGCTGGTACGGTTCTCCCTTTGCGATGCATACTAATTTCGTATCCGATATCTCCGTTATATTATACGCGCAATATAACATCTTATCAACAAAAAAGCTCCGGAGGAATTCGGTGAGCCAGAAATTCAGGAGCAATTCAACGTCATCGGCTTCAACGGAAAAAACCTTTTCCTGCGTGAGTTTTATGCCGGAAAAATCCGTTATAATATCCGCGTACGCGAAAGCGGCGTTTTCAAAAAGGGATTTAAGGTCTTTTCCGAAGACGTCAATGCCGAGGTCTGCGGTATGGTCTATTTGTTTGTAACGTTTTTCCGGCATGTTAACAATGCTCCACATGATAAGAATTTAAGATATAAGATTTAATATTTCAGATTTCGCCGCCGTATTTCAGGAAAAATCTTAATTCTTAAATTCACTCTCTTTGATTGCGGTTCCCCGAGCTTGTCGAGGAGGGCCATGATGCTTTCTAAACTACGGCAGGAATTTTTCAGGATGTCTCAATTTTTCCGGCAGATAGACATCAATGACGTAATTCAGGCCGTGGCTTGCGAGGGCCTGCTGTTCCGCCCTGACGCCCATATCCACCATTTGCGTGATAGCCTTCTGCCATTCCTTATGATGAACCATGAAGGGATCGTTTTTCAGCGCGTCTTTAGCGCGTTTTATGTCGACTTCCTTAAGCGGATGGGTGGGAAGTTTATAATCTATTATATCCTGCGGGGTGATACCCATGAATTTAACGACCGGCACGCAGAAATATTTATTGATATGAGCGGCGTTGCCGGAGCCGACTTTCAACGTCCTGTATATATTGGTAATGCCGTACGGATCGCCGTCAACGAACGCATAGACGGGAATTTTTTTTTCTTCGGACAGCCGCCTGACAAACCGCCTGCACGCCCTTGTAGGCACGCCGCCCATTGATATAAGGATGCAATTGGCTTTCTTCCAGTAATTATGTTTGACGAGGCGCTGAAACATGCCGGCGGTTTCTATTGCCAGCACGAATTTTGCGTCGGTCTGAAATTCAAGGAGTTCCACTGAAATAGGAATTGAATAGGAACCCGACCCGAACTTAGTGCAGTCTATCTTCAGTTTTTTCCCGGTATCCCTGTCCTTATCAATGACGAAGAGATTACCCGCGACCTCGCCGCCTTTTTCTTCGGGGATAAAACCGAGCTGTTCGCGGTTTACCATAAAGAGAGCTTCTATATCATCGATAACGGTATCGCTTTCAGGCTGTTCATTAAAGCGCGCTTCGCCCCAGTTTTTTGAAACGTAGTAGGCCTCTCTTTTAGTGGCGATATCTTCGGTATCCACAAGCTGTTTAGACAGGGACATCATACGGAGAGTCTGGGCGAATGTCTTGACGGTGCTTACGGTAAGAGCCCTGTTTTTCTTGCGGTTTCCTATTTCAAAAAAACCCGTGCCCGGGCTGTACTTGACGTTACCGAGGGTACGGAGGGGAAATTTAAGATCAGGCTTCTGCCTTTTCAGTATTTTACCATATATATCATCCGCTGTTTTAAGTATTTCTTTTAATATTGTTGCCATAAAAAACTCTTAGAAGCTGAAACCTACGTCAAAAGTGCCGAAGAAATTACCGGCGTCCTGCGTGAGCCCGTTTCCGAGGGTGCCTTCCAGCAGGATGCTGTTCGTATGCCAACGCAGGCCTACGTGGTCGGTAAGCACGATTCCGCTGTAATCTGCCACGTTAAACGCATTGGTATTGCCCTGGAGCTGTACGATGAAATAAAAATTTCTGCCGAGGTCTATGACGCTTGCGGCGCCGAACGTAATGAAAGGGTTTATATTAATGTCATCAAGGAATATTTCATCCTCATCGCCCGGCATGACGAAGCCGGCGTTAAGATGAAACGTAGTCTTTTTGAATTTATCGGTACGTATGAAATTCAGGCCCAGATCGGGAACCGTAGTTGACAGCAGAGAAGCGGGGTCGGCAAAAGGCAGTTTAGCGGTGAAGCTTATTGCCGACACGTGGTCTGAATCGGGCGTGAAGCGATACTTAACGCCCACGAGAAGCTTATCAAGCCCGAGCGGCCTCGGGTTATCTCTAAGTATTGAAACCCCGTCTTTTATATAAGTGGTGTTTTTCTGTTCGCCAAAATCACCGATATAAAGTTTCGCGAATATTTCAAGGTCATTCTGAAGGCCGTAGCGGATTTCAGCGGTTGTCCTCATCATGCTGGCATCATACACGAGCCTTTCCGAACTCGAATTGCCTTTAAAGGAACCCGCGTTATATTCAAGCCCGAACTTAACAAGAGGTTCGCCCTTGGGAAGAACCTTGGCTGTTTCTATAACGTTCACGAAAACAAGATTATGCAGGATACTGCCAGATGAAATGGAAACCGGCGCGTCCAGGTAAGGGTGAGGCAGTTCAAGCTCCGTATCTCCCGGCGAAACCAAATCCTCTTCCTCGCCTATGGGCAATTCGCCGATTTTAGCGCTCACCCTTGAAAGCAGGTCTTTCGCGAGTTTCGCGGCTGGTATCAAATCATACGCTTCCCTGTACTTAGCCCTTGCGTCGCGGAGCGACCCCTGGCGTTCCAGCTGTTGGCCTTCGCCGACCAGCCGGTTATACTGCTGGACGTTGAAAACGTTCTTCCAGTTTCTCGCGGAATTATCCGGATCGCCGAGAGAGGTATAGCAATTTGCGAGTTTTTCATACGCTTCGGAAAAGAGCGGATTGATTTGCACGGCCTTCTTATAATATGCAATGGCCTCTTCATACCTGCCCTTCTTATAATACCCCTCGGCTATGTCAAAATTATATTCCGCATCCTTAGGCTCATCCTGCGCAAAAGAAATTCCCGCGCAGAAAAGCGCCATAAACGAAAACAGAAAAACTTTTTTCAGCATAAATTCCTCCAGATAAAAATTAATTTCATTATACTATAAATTATCGCGGTGAAAAATGCAAGAAAAAAAAGCAGGAAAATAAAGCAAGTTACTTTTTTCTTGACATTTGCCCGTAAGTTGTTATAATATTCACTCTTTTATTTTGGAGGACAGTATGACCAAACGGAAGGCGAAAAAAACCGAACTCGGCGTTGTAACAAGCGACAAAATGCCAAAAACCATTATCGTTAAAGTAGAACGAAGAGTAAAGCATCCCGTATTCGGGAAATTCATCAATAGATTTACCATATACAAAGCCCACGACGAAACCGAGCAGGCGCAGACAGGAGACCTGGTTGAAATAGCGGAAACCAAGCCGTACAGCAAGACGAAAAAGTTCCGGCTCATTAAAATCGTCAAGAAATACGAAGCTATTGAAGAAAACACTGCCGCAGCCCCTGAAACGGCCGGAACGCCTCAGGCAGCTGCTTCATCTCAAGGAGACGTTCAACTATGATAATGATGAAGACAAAAATGGATGTCGCCGACAACACGGGCGCGAAGATTGTCGGTTGCATTAAAATACTCGGATCCAACACACGTTACGGATTTGTAGGCGATATTTTCATAGGAAACGTAAGGAAGGCCATACCCGGCGGCGAAATCAAACAGGGCGACAAGGTAAGAGGCGTGATTGTCAGGACGAAATACCACATACACCGCAAGGACGGTTCTTACGTAAGATTTGACAATAATTCATGCGTCCTGCTGGACACCGAAAACAACCCGAAAGGCACGCGCATTTTCGGGGCTGTCCCGAGGGAATTAAGAAAGAATTTCATGAAGATAATATCTTTAGCTCCGGAAGTGGTTTAGCAATTCAGGAAAACATTACTATGCTGCATGTAAGAAAAAACGATACGGTTAAGGTTATATCAGGGAATAGCAGAAATAAGACCGGCAAGGTCATAAAAGTATTCCCCGTAGAAGGCCGCGCCCTGGTGCAGGGTGTCAACATGGTATGGAAACACATGCGCCGCAGTGTGGATTACCCCCACGGCGCGAGAATCCAGAAAGAGGCTCCCATAAAACTTTCCAACCTTATGGTAGTCTGCCAAAGCTGCAATAAATCCACGAGGGCTTTTATTGAAAAAGCCGCGCAAGGAAAAACAAGGCTTTGTAAGAAATGCAAACAACCCGTTAGTATAGAGGAATAAACAATGTCAAGACTGCTTGAAAAATATAAGAGCGAAATAGCTCCGGCAATTATGTCCAAGTTCAACATCAAGAACGTGATGGCGGTGCCGAAGATTGAAAAGGTCATCCTGAGCATGGGCGTAGGCAAGGCGACTGAAAACAAAAACAGGGTGGACGCCGCGGCCAAGGACCTTTCCTTGATAGCGGGCCAGAAACCCGTAGTCACGCTCGCCAGAAAATCCGTCGCAAACTTCAAGTTGAGGGAAGGCGAACGCATAGGATGCAAAGTCACCCTGCGCGGCAAAAGGATGTATGAATTCCTGGACCGCCTCATCAACCTGAGCCTTCCCAAAATCAAGGACTTCAGGGGACTGTCCCCCAAGGGATTTGACAAGGCCGGAAATTACAACCTCGGCATAAACGAACAATTAGTGTTCCCGGAAATAAACATTGATTCAGTTGAATTTATCCAGGGGCTTAACATAGCGATATGCATTACCGGCAAAGACGCCGCGGCATCATACGAGCTTCTCGCCCTTCTGGGCATGCCGTTTAAGAAATAGCTTTAAAGGAGTTATCAGTTGGCAACCAAAGCAATGAGATTAAAACAGCAGAAAACGCCGAAGTTTAACACAAGGCGTTATAACAGATGCCTCATCTGCGGGCGGCCGAGAGGATACTACAGGAAATTCAAGATTTGCAGAATCTGCTTCAGGAACCTTGCGTCAAAGGGCGAAATACCCGGCGTACAAAAGGCAAGCTGGTAGGAACAATTGTTATATATATAAGGAGAATGTTTTAATGCATACAGACCCTATTGCTGATATGCTGACTAGAATACGCAACGCCAATAAGGCGGGATTTGAGAAATGCGATGTCCAGTACAGCAATATGAAGCTGGCCCTTGCAAAAGTGCTGAAAGAAGAGGGCTTTATAAAGGAATTCAAGGTTTTTGACGAGGAATCGGTAACCACAAAGAGCCTGCGCGTATATCTTAAATACCTTCCGGACGGAAGGCGCGTCATAAACGAAATCAAACGCCAGAGCAAACCGGGTTGCAGAAACTTCAAAGGCGTAAGAAAACTCCCCAAGGTCCTTGACGGACTCGGAGTAGGCATCGTATCAACCCACAAAGGGGTCATGAGCGACAGGGAATGCAGGAAACTAAGGCTGGGAGGCGAACTCCTATGCACAATATGGTAAAATAACCGGAGAATATAATATATGTCAAAATTAGGAAAAACCCCCATCGCAGTACCCGACAGCGTAAAAGTGAACATACAGAATTCTTCCATATCGGTTGAAGGCCCTAAAGGCAAACTGTCATGGACAATACTGCCATACATGAAGGTAAATCATGATACGGCTAAAAAGGCCATAACGGTGTCCATTGCCGATGAATCCCGCGGGAACAGCGCCTTCCACGGAACCACGCGCAGTCTTATAGCCAACATGGTAAAAGGCTGTTCGGAAGGATTTGAAAAAAAGCTTGAGGTAATCGGCGAAGGCTATAACGCCAAGGCGCAGGGTAAAGAGCTTGTTATGCAACTCGGTTTCACCCACCCCGTGAAAATGCAGGTCCCGGACGGCATTACAGTGACGTGCCCCAGCGAAAAAGTCATCGTAGTCCAGGGCGCCAACAAGCATGACGTGGGACAGTTCGCCGCAGAAATCAAGTACAAACGCATACCCGACCCGTACAAGATTAAAGGCATTAAATACGCAAACGAAACCATCCGCAAGAAAGCGGGAAAGACTTTTGTTTCCGGCTCATAATATACTTTACGGAGAATATATGGATCAACAGAAAAATAAATGGCAGCACCGCGAAAAAAGGCATAAACGAATCAGGAAAAACATCCTGGGCACGGCAGTCAAACCCAGACTGTCGGTCTATAGGAGCCTGAACCACCTTTACGCCCAGCTTATTGACGACACCCGCAGTCATACGCTCTTAAGCGTATCAACCATGTCGCCTGAAATCAAAAGCCAGATTAAAACCGGCGGAAATAAGACAGCCGCGGATATCGTCGGCCAGAAACTGGCCAAAGACGCACTGGCAAAAGGAATAAAAACGGCCGTGCTTGACAGAGGCTCTTACAGGTTCCATGGCCGCGTCAAAGCCATGACCGAGGCAGCTCGCAAGAACGGTCTTACCATATAAACGAAGAAAGAAGAAGAGAAAATGGAGAAGGAAGGCCGGACGTAGACTCCAGACCCCAGACTCTAAGACTCCAGACTCATATATATAGGAGGTATTAAATTGCATCAATCAAATAACCAGGGCTCGGGAACGCCGAACGAGACCCAGCAGGCGTACTCAGGACAGCAATCTGAGGATTACCAGGAAATAATTGTCAAGGTAAAACGCTGCTGCAAGGTGGTGAAAGGCGGCAAGAGGTTTTCCTTCAGCGCGCTCGTCGTAGTAGGCAACAGAAACGGAAGAGTAGGCTACGGACACGGCAAGGCGCAGGAAGTCCCCTTCGCAGTGCAAAAAGCCTCCAAACACGCGAGAAAACACCTCGTGACAATACCGATAGTCAATACCACTATACCTTATTCTATAACAGCCAAATACGGCGCCACAAAGGTCGTTCTGAAACCCGCGTGCAAAGGAACCGGCGTTATCGCAGGTTCGGCCGTAAAGGCCGTAGTGGAACTTGCCGGCATAAAGAATATACTTTCAAAAGTTTTCGGAAGCACGAATGCCTACAATACGGTCAAGGCCACGTTTATAGGACTGCAGAATCTAAGATTCAAGAAAAATATAGAAACTATTAGAGGAGTAAGAATAGCATGAACCTGACAGATGCAAAAAAAACCAACCTTAAAAGGAAACGCAGAAGGATTATAGGAAGAGGCACAGGGTCCGGAAGAGGCAAGACCGCCGCGAAAGGACACAAGGGCCAGAGGGCGCGCTCAGGCTATTCCGTAGGCGCATTCTTTGAAGGCGGCCAGATGCCGCTGATAAGGCGCATCCCGAAAAGAGGTTTCAATAAGCCGCAAAAAAGGCAGTTCAATATAGTAAACCTGTCTGATATCAACGACGCCTTTGAAGCCAATTCCATCGTTGATGTGAACGCGCTTAAGAAAACCGGACTTATCAAGAATGAATTTGACGGCATTAAAATACTTGGCAACGGCAATATAACAAAGCCGCTCAGCGTGTATGCCCACAAGTTCAGCAAATCCGCCATTGAGAAGATTACCAAGAACGGCGGTAAGGTGAACATCCTTAAATAATAAACGGCTTACTAAGAAAGTGCCTTTTCAATGGAAAGATTAATCCAGACAATAAGAAACATATTCAAGATACCGGAACTCAGGCGCAGGATATTCATTACCCTCTCCCTGATAGCGGTGTGGCGCCTCGGCGTGCTCGTGCCTATACCCGGGATAAATCTCGAGATACTCAAAAAGTATATGGGCGATTTAAGCAATAACCGCCTCTTCGGATTTTTGGACGTATTCTCGGGCGGCGCCCTCGCAAAAATGTCGCTGTTTACCCTCGGCATCATGCCTTATATCAGCGCGTCCATTATCTTTTCCCTTCTCGTGAAGGTAGTCCCCTCCCTTGAAGCACTCGCCAAAGAAGGCCCGTCAGGATACAGGAAAATTTCCCAGTACACCAGGCTTGCCACAGTGCCCATCTGCATACTTCAGGCATTCTTCCTCGTACAGGTAATGAACTCCATGTCATCATCATCGCTTCCCGGCCTTGTAATCAGCCCGGGATTCGGATTTACCCTTATGGCCATAACGGCATTGACCGCCGGCACGATGTTTGTCATGTGGCTCGGCGAACAAATCACCGAATACGGCATTGGAAACGGCGCGTCGCTCATCATCATGGGCGGCATCATCGCAAGAATGCCACAGGCCATAAGCTCAATATACGCCAATGCCAAAATAGGCGTTATCGGAGTAGAATTCATCGCATTGCTGGCAATGCTTTATGTCGGCGTAATCGTCGCGATAGTATATACCACGCAGGCACAGAGAAGGATTCCGGTGCAATACGCCAAACACATAAGAGGGGGCAAGGTTTACGGCGGACAGCAGAGGCATTACCTTCCGCTAAGAGTAAACCAGGCCAACGTCATGCCGGTCATATTCGCGTCAGCCCTTATGGCACTGCCCGCATTTCTCGCCGACGCAATCGGCGTCACCTGGCTCTCCCAGATATTCAGCCAAAGCGCATTCGGTTTCTGGTACGTAACGATATACATTGGACTCGTGTTCTTCTTCAGCTTCTTCTGGACTGCCCTCTATTTCCAGCCGAATGAGATGGCCAACCAGCTCCAGGAAAACGGTTCGTTCATACCCGGCATCAGGCCCGGCAAGAATACGGCAGACCACCTTGAATCAATCATGTACCACGTCACGCTTGCAGGCGCGACATTCCTGTGTTTTATAGCCATTATACCGGATTCCGTGACCAAATTCAGCCCCGTGCTTGACAGAAGCGTGACCACGTTCCTCGGCGGAACCGGATTGCTTATAGTCGTAGGCGTAGGCCTTGATATGATGCAAAAAATAGAATCCCACCTCTTGATGAGAGATTACGAAGGCTTCTTCGGCTCCGGCAAGATCAGGGGACGCAGATAAATTTAATAATGTTATGAATATAGTTCTTGTAGGACCTCCAGGATGCGGCAAAGGGACTCAAGCTAAAATGCTCTCTGAAAAACTCGGTATTCCGCATATTTCCACCGGCGATATTTTAAGGAACGCGATAGCTCAAAATACCGCATTGGGAAAACAGGTCGCTTTATATATGGAAAAAGGCGGGCTTGTGCCGGACGATATAGTTTCGGCAATAGTCGCCGAACGCCTGTCCCATGACGATGCCTCCGGCGGATTTATACTTGACGGATTCCCGAGAACGCTTGAACAGGCGAAATCGCTTGAAAGCGCCCTCTTAAAGAAAACGCATGGAAAACTTGACAAGGTTTTCTATTTTGACCTTGCCGATGAGGCGGTAATAAGACGACTTTCCGGAAGGCGTTCCTGCAAAAAATGCGGCAGGGTGTTTCATATTACCTTTTCCCCGCCGCGCCGTCCGGATATGTGCGACAACTGCGGACAACCGCTGTACCACAGGAGTGACGACGAACCCGATACGATAAAACAACGGCTTGAAATATACAAAAAACAAACCGTTTCATTGATAAATTACTATAAGAATCAGAATGTCCTGGCCACGATTCCGGCAGACCGGAAAATACAGGATATCCTTGAAGACGTTCTTTCGCACACGGGCAATTTATGATATACTACAAAAGCCAGCGCGAAGTGGAATTAATGAGAAAAGCCGGCAAAATAGTAGCTGAAACGCTTGAACTCATCAGAAATTCAATCCGCGTTGACGTGACTACCGCGGAACTGGACCGGCTGGCAAACGAATATATATTGTCAAGAAACGCAGAACCCGCCTTCCTCGGATACAGGGGATTCCCGGCCAGCATATGCGCCTCAATAAACGAGGAGGTCGTCCATGGAATACCCGGGCCGAGAAAACTGCGGGAAGGCGACATTATAAGCATAGATGTCGGCGCAATTTATGAGAACTACGTGGGCGACGCCGCGGCGACCTTTCCGGTGGGAAAGATCTCCCCTGTTGCCGAGAAATTGATATACGTAACCCGGACCGCCCTTGAAACGGCTGTAAAAAACATACGCCCGGAAAAAAGGCTCCTTGAAATATCCAGGATAATACAGGATTACGTGGAGAAGTCCGGATTTTCCGTCGTAAGGCAGTATGTCGGGCACGGCATAGGCACAAAGATGCATGAAGACCCCCAGGTACCGAATTTTGTGCCGCCTGTCAACGAAAGAAAAGACGTAGTCCTGAAACGCGGAATCGTCCTGGCAATCGAACCCATGGTCAACGAAGGCGCCTATGACGTGGAAGTGACCGATAATAAATGGACGGTTGTTACCAAAGACGGAAAACTCTCCGCGCATTTTGAAAATACCATTGCCGTAACGGAAAACGGCTGTGAAATCTTAACGAGATTATAATATATGTCTAAAGATTCCTGCATAAGGATTGACGGAATAGTAAAAGAAACACTGCCCAACGCGATGTTCAGGGTCGCGCTGGAAAACGGGCACGAAATACTCGCCCATGTCTCCGGAAAAATGCGGATGAACTTCATTAAAATCACCGCCGGAGATAAAGTTACCCTGGAAATGTCGCCCTATGACCTGTCCAAAGGCAGGATAGTTTACAGGGCTTCGTAATTTGTTTTAGGATTTTGTTTTATGAAAGTAAGACCGTCTGTTAAACGCATATGTGAAAGCTGCCAGATTATACGCAGAAAAGGCGTAGTAAGGGTTATTTGCAAAAAAGACCCTCGCCATAAACAAAGGCAGGGGAATTAGCCCCGGGCCCGTCATTATTTTTACGGAGGTAATATGCCCAGAATTTCAGGTATTGACATACCGGCAAATAAAAAGGTCTATGTGAGCTTGACTTACGTATACGGAATCGGCGACGCCGTCGCCATGAAGATATTAAAGGAAGCCGGAATAGATCCGAATACCCGCGCGAAAAACCTTACTGATGAACAGGTCAGTAAAATCAACAGCATTATTGATAAACAATACACGGTGGAAGGTACGCTGAAAAGGTCAATAAGCCAGAATATACAGCGGCTCAGGGACATCCAGTGCTACCGCGGCTTCAGGCATAAAAGAGGCCTGCCTGTAAGAGGCCAGAGAACACGCTCAAACGCCAGGACTCGCAAAGGTCCTCGTAAGACAGTCGCAGGAAAGAAGATCGCTAAAACAACGACGTAATTCGCCGAACGTTTGAACAGCGTTTGAACAACGCTTGAACAACGTTAAGCGTTAACATGATATGAGGTTATCACATGCCCGCGATTAAGTGGTTTATCACAGTCAGCTGTGCACTTCTATTGATTCTCTGCCTTTTCATAAGTCCCGCACATGCGCAGGATTTGCCAGCGGAACCGGACACGTCTTACCGGCCGCCGACCATCAGGGAAATCATCGTAGAAGGGCTTGAAACAAGGCCTGAACTCCTCGTCAAGGGAATGATGCGCTCCAAGGAAAAAAATATCATGTCCCCTCTTATCCTTGAAGAAGACCTTAAAAGGCTCTATGCTTCAGGGCATTTTGACGATGTTTCATACAAGGTGGAACCCGTTCCCGGAACCAACGAAATCATCGTACGCATCACAGTCAAAGAAAATTCGCTTGTTGATAACGTGGAATTCACCGGCGTCAATGAATTCTCCATAGAAGACCTGAAAAAAAACATTATCGTACAGCCGAACAGGCCGCTCGCCGATTACAACAGGAAAATGGATGAACTTTCAATTACCGACAAATACCTCGCGGCTGGATTTTACTTTGTCAGCGTAAGCTCTAAAACCAAATTTGATCCAGATAAGGGCTTCGTGCTCTACTACAACGTTCGCGAAGGCCCGAAAGTATTCATAAATGAAATAAACTTCACGGGCAATACCGATAAAGACGCTTCCGACCTGCTTGACAACACCTATTCCCAGCCCGCGGGATTCTGGTCATTCCTGTCCGCCACTCCTTTCATATACAACGAACTGCAAAACGACTTGAAAACAATCGTCCAGGCTTACCGCGCCAGCGGATGGCTTGACGCGACCACCGTAATAGAAGACATAACCTTCCTTGAATCAAAGGAATGGGCAAATATAACAATCCATATCACCGCAGGCGACAGGTACGAACTGAACAGCGTCACGGTCAAAGGCAATACAATATTCACCACGGAAGAAATCAGGGAGAAAATGCATACCGCGCAGGCAACGACGTACGACCAGACCGTTATTAACGACGACGTCCAGATCATAAGAAAAATGTACGGCGAACAGGCATATATCGACGCGGATATACAGGCAGTCCCGTCATACCTTATGGAACCAGGAAAAGTGGATATTGTCTTTGCTATAAAAGAGGGGAAAAAGATAATACTTAATAAACTTAATTTCGCGGGCAATACGAAAACGAAGGAAAAAGTCATGCGCAGGGAATTCACTTTTGCCCCCGGAGACCCCATTAAGCTTGACGATTACATGAAAAGCTATGAAAAGCTCGCCGCAAAGATGTATTTTGACGTGTCAAAGCTGAAATTTGACATAGATGACCCCGTTGGAAGCGACCCTTCAAAAAGAGACCTCACGGTGCAGGTGTCGGAAATACCTACGGGTAAATTGAATTTCGGCGCGGCTATAAATTCAAATAACGGCATCGCCGGCAGGCTGGAAGTGGCGCAAAGAAACTTTGACATAACCAGATGGCCTACAAGTTTTTCCGACTTTGCGTCAGGAAACGTGCTTTCAGGCGCCGGCCAGACCGCAAAAATATCCCTCGCGCCGGGCACCAAATGGAATTCCTATTCAATTGAATTCGCGGAACCATACCTTTTTGACAACCCTCTCGCCCTGAAAACGTCTCTATATAGTTTCCTGAGGGACCGCAGTTATTTCACCGAACGCAGGATCGGCGGACAGATTTCCCTGGAAAAACGCCTGGAGAGAGGTGTTAACCTCGGCCTTGCGTTCAAAGTGGAAAACGTCAACGTATTCAATACCGACCCGGGCGACCCGCCCGACATCCTCGCCGTAAAAGGCACTCATGACCTCAATACACTGACGCCATACCTGAACATAGACAAGCGCAACAGCATATTACTGCCCTCAAAGGGGTTCAAAAGCACCCTGTCCGTTGAACTCGGAGGCTATTTCATAGGCGGTGATTTTGACTTTATCAAGGCGCAATTGCTCCATCAGCATTATTTCTGCCTCTATACAACACGCTCCGAAGCCAAACATATCCTGCAGGCGGAACTCCGTATGGGTTGGGCCGAACCTCTCGGCAACGATAAAGACCTGCCGATATACGAACGTTTCACTGCCGGCGGCACGAATTCGCTCAGGGGATTCAACTTCAGAACCATCAGCCCTAAAGTAAACGGCGACCCCGTAGGCGGCGACGCCATGATGACCCTGTCGCTCGAATATTCCTACCCGCTGTACAGGGAAAGATTCCCCGGCAGGACAACGGACATCATCAGAGGCGCGCTCTTTGTTGATTCAGGCAATGTCACCGAAGAAGTTACGGACATGAATATAGATGACTTCAGGGCCTCCTGGGGATTCGGCGTGCGCTTCATCATACCAAACCTGACCGAAGTGCCCATATCAATGGACGTGGCCTTCCCCATCAGCAGTAAAGAAGATGACGACCAGGAAAGATTCCACTTCTTCCTCGGATTTTTTTATTAAACATAAAACGCCTGCCGGTTGAAATGCCTCGCAGTCTCGTAAGAGTCTTTTTGGCTGCGGATTGCACATAAACCACAGTTCACTGACGGATTGCCACTCCAGCGATATTTTTGTTTGACTTATCATGCTTTTTTTATATAATTGCAGGTTAAGCATTATGTTCCCCATGCAAAAACCGTATTTGTTTTA
>JACRIJ010000132.1 GCA_016220095.1 Planctomycetota bacterium
GCCCTTAACATAACGCCATGAATGGCGTAAATATTAGGCTTTTAACATACAAACCCAGCCATAAATGGCTGGGCTACTATACGCTTTTATTTTTTCGTTTATAACTACTATGTTAAAATGCCACCTTGACTGAGGCCTTACAAAATAATTGACTTTTTTCTTGCATTATCGTATAAAAAAGGGTATAAAATTGACATATTATCGGTTTCAGGACGCTGATTCAAAAGCCTGAAACAACCCCTTTACTGGAGGTATTTTCCCTTGAAGGCATTATTACTGGCGGCAGGATACGGCACACGCCTGTATCCGCTTACCAAAAACATGCCCAAACCGCTCCTGCGCGTAGGCAAAAAGCCCATTGCGGAGCGCATAATAGAAAAACTACTGCCCGTAAAGCAGATTGACACCATATACATCGTAACAAACGCCAGGTTTGCGGATCAGTTTGAAGACTGGGTAAAAACTTACAAATGCGGGCGTAAAATAGAGGTTATCAATGACGGCACCTTGTCAAACGAAGACCGCCTTGGCGCCGTAGGGGACATTAATTACGTAATCAATACCGCGAAGATAAACGACGACCTTCTTATTGTAGCGGGCGATAACCTTATAGATTTTGAAGTCAATAATTTCGTCAAATTCAGCGACAAAAACGGTTCGTGCATAGCCCTCAAGGATATGGCCGGGACCGATCCGAAACTCATAAGCCAATACAGTATAGTAACCCTGGACGACAATCGCAAGCTCATTGATTTTGAAGAAAAGCCGCCTAATCCGAAAACGTCGTTGATTTCAATATGCATGTACCTTTTCAGGAAAAACCACCTGAAACTGCTGAAAAAATATCTGGAGTTATCCAAAAATCCAGATGCTCCCGGTTATTATATACAATGGCTCCATAAGGAGATTGACCTGTACGGATACATAATCTCCGGAATGTGGTACGATATCGGAGACATTGATTCATATACCAAGGCCTGTGAAAATCTTGAAGGGAAATAACTGATTTATGGCTACAAGACATCTGATCGGACTGGATATAGGCTCCAAATACGTAAGAGCCGTTGAAATAGCGTGCAACAAAAAGGCCATCGCCATCTGCAATGTCCGGCAGGAGGAAGTGCCTGACCAGAACTCCCTGCGCGACGTGTTAAGCAATATATTTTCAACGACAAAATTCAAGACCAAACGGGTTGTAACCGCTGTATCGGGCAGGTCTGTCATCGTCAGGTACATTACGATGCCCATTATGAGCGTGGACGAACTCAATAACGCCATAAAAATGGAAGCGAGCAAATACATACCATTTGAAATACAGGACGTGGTGCTGGACTGCCAGAAACTCCAGCAGGGCGGCAGTGTGGAAGGCGGCAGTACGGGCCTCAGTGAAAACGAGATGCGCGTACTCCTCGTTGCCGTAAAGAAAAATGTCATAGAAGAGCATATAGCATTGCTTGAAGCCCTCGGCCTTACCCCCGATATCATAGACGTTGATGCCTTCGCGCTGGGCAATGCTTTTGAACTCCGTTCAATGATGAATACTACGCCTGAATCGCAGAATAAGGTCATAGCGCTTGTGGATATAGGCGCTTCAAAGACCAATATAAACATACTTGACAATACTACCTCGCAGTTCACAAGGGAAATCTACATGGCCGGCAACGATTTTACCGACGCGATATCCAAGAAACTCGGCATAGACCTTGCCCAGGCGGAGGCAATTAAAAAAGATCCCGGTAGTAAGGCCGAAGAAGTAAAAGAAGCCATCAGCGGCATTATAGACGACCTTTGCCACGAAATACGGCTGTCCTTTGACTATTTTGAAAACCAGTTTGATAAACCTATAGAACAGCTTTATTTCTCCGGCGGAGCCGTTTATATGGCCGGACTGCAGGATCTTTTTGAAAGGGCCCTTGAAAAGAAACCGCTTATATGGAATCCTACGGAGTTCATACCGGTTGAATCTGAAGACATCAATCCGGAAGAGCTTAAGCACCACGCGCCCCAACTCGCAATCGCCGTAGGGCTCGCCGCAAGGGTGCGCAAGGATTAATCGTCACTGTCCCGACATGTCGGGACACAATGTAATATTCGTTTTCCTTAGACGAGTCGCTTACGCTCTCCATTCTCCGTAGCAGAGCTACTGCGGAGGACGGGCAGAGCTTCAGCGACGGAGCGAAGATTCACTGTAGCGGCTCGGCTGAGTTCGCCGAAGACTTTCTACAGGGAGCTTCAACGCGATTTAGGATATTTTTATTATGATTAAAATCAATTTATTGCCCATTGACAGGAGACGGCCCGAAAGGACGCCCCTGCCAAGGTTCATCGCCATCCTCGCAGGAACCATGTTTACGCTGAGCTTCTTCGCTTTTATTGCGTATATCTATGTCGTAAAATATACCGGCACGATAGACGCATTTAATGCAAAACAGAAAATGCTTCAGGAGATGAAAAAAGACAATACCGATTACGCGGCCCTGAAGGCGGAATACGATTACCTGGCCGAATCCGCATCAGCCCTTGACCAGATTGAAGGCACGAGAAGGCTCGTCTGGTGGAAAATGCTGGACAAACTCTGCACGATTTTTGATGAAAATAAGGCCTGGCTGACGACGTTTTCCGGCAACATGGCCGGTGAAAAACCCGATGTCAGGAAAGATGCAAGCACTAAAAAGGAATACGAAATATTATACGAACTGAAACTTGGAATACTGACCGCCGGGCAGTCGTTTGAACCGCCTACTGCCATAAGGACAAGATTATATGAGGCGTTCCGTGTTTTCGAGAATCCGGCCGACCCGAAAAATCCTCCGGCATTTGAGATATCCCAGATAACCCAGCTGACACCCGTATCACAGTCGGATTATGTGGAAAAAGCCGCCATGTCGTTCGATCTGAAAATGTCCCACCTCCAGGAAAAAGTAAAGGCGCAGAAACCCGCGCCTGCGGCAAAACCCGCGGAAAAAAAATAATATAAAGGTGAATGCTATGCAAGGCGAAAAAAAACTTACTTATTTGACAATCGGAATTTTCATCGGGCTCAACCTGCTTAACGGCGGCCTTTTTTATTACGTGAATTTCGTCAAACTCAGCGCCAAGCAGGATGAATTCAAAAAACTTGAGGAAGACGTCAAGAAAGAAGAAAAAATCCAGACGGACAGGTCTTCGCTCAGGGAAAAGAACGAGCAGATGCGCATAAAGGCGGAAATCGCCGCAAGGCGCCTGCCCGAGCCTTCTTTTGACATGATGGATATCTTTTTCAAGGAAATTGAAATGTTCTGCCAGCAGGCGAAAGTCGGTTACAGTTCAATTTCGCTCGTGGCGCAGAAGGAAGAAAAAGTCGCCGCCGGCGCCGCCAAGTCCAAATCCAAAAAACTCTACCAGCCGCTCTCCGCGAAATTAGAGGTGACCGGCAAATTCTATGACCTCGTTAATTTCATGTACCTGCTGGAAAACAGCACGCGCTTGATGAAAATAGACAACTTTACGTTTACACCCCAGCAAAAAGCCGTCAGCAAGGAAAAAGGGGCCGTTGTCGCGCCCGAAGATACTACACTCGCCCTGACCCTGCAGATAACAACTTTTGTGCGTACGCCTAAGGAAAAGGAGGTCTCAAAATGATATTGAAAAATGCCGCAATAGTATTTATATCCCTTTTGTCCATGCTGAGCCAGTCAGGCCATAAAAACAAGGCGCCACAAAACGCCGTTCAGCCGGTTGAAGAACAGACGGAAAAATTGGATATGCGCCTTTCATCTTTTACGCCGGCAGATGACGCGTGGTTTGTCGTTTATGTAAACGAACAGCGCGCAGGGTTCGCGCACCTTAAAACCTATGAGATACCGTACGGCAAAGATCGGAAACGGCTCGCTTTTGAATACAACCAGGAAGTGCCTTCAGCCATATTCAAATACAAAAGCTTTAAATATACTGCCTGGACCGATGATGAACTGCATTTTTCCGAATCTGAATTCAACGGCTATAGCGATGCGAATATGGTGGAAATCAAAGTGATTTTTGACCCGCTGACAAATAAGATTACGAAAATTTCCGACGAAGGCGAAATCATAATGCCCTGGGGAAAAGACATTGAAGTCTTTAATGATTCGATGTTCGGATATTTCCTTAAAACGCGCAAAGCAAAATCCGGTGCTTCATACGATATCCGTATGTTCCTTGAAGACCCCGATATGGCGCAGGAAGCAAAACTTACTGTAAATAAACTAACCGGAAGCACGGCTGAAGTAACAGCAGCTACCATAGATAACGGGGCCCTGAAAGAAATTGCATACAGCTATATAATAAAACCGCCCGGCCTGTACCAGCTCCAGCGGATAAAGGCCGGGGAATTCACAATGGAACGCTCCACGCAGGAAGACGCCCAGAGAAACCTGTCCAAGGGCTTTGACCGCAAGTTCAGGAGAGACCCGTTCAAAACCCCGTTGACGCGCACTATCGGCGAAAAAACAACGGCGTCTAAAGATCCGAAAGACAGAATTGGCGATGAGGCCCTTGCCAAACTCTTTGAAGAGGCGGGCGCATGCCTTCAGGCCATTAAGGATGCCGAAGGCGATAAGGATATCATTGAAACCCGGTATCAGCGCATGCTGGAAATAAGAAAAGAAGTTGCTACAAAATCCCTGACTCAAACCACCTTGAAAAAAACAGACGAGCTCATCGCGGAAGCGGAAAAATTCCTTGACCAGTTCGGCATGCTTAAAAACAGGGTGATTTCGTCCTGCAATTCCATAGCGGCTATGGTTAAAGAAGGCAAGATAACCGAGGCCGAACAGGAATATTCCGGACTTCAGTCTTATACCGGCAAGCTTCCAAAATATGAAAAGGAATATCCGCTGGAAATCAACGAACTCGTCAAACTCAACGCGAAAACCAAGAACCTCATAGGCAACGCGAAAGCCAGGGGAAAATTCAACAATGAACATATCGCGGTCAAGGGGCTTTTCTTCCAGCAGGACCCCGTGGATGTGCAGTTTACGATGAATTTAAATCTCTTCGGCATGAATTCGCCCGTAAAAACCGTTTACAGGCTTTATAAATCAAGTTCGCGCGCGTTTATCACGCTTGACAATAACCTTGAATCTTACAAGGAAGGCGATAAGATGAAGGGCAAACCCAACATAATCGTAAAGAAAATCCATAACGACAGGGTAACGTTCCTGTATGATAATACCGAAATTGACATGGAAAAGGAAAATCCGCTGAATAAGAAAGACCAGAAATAAACCGGGTGCGCAGAAAATGACTAAATTGGCGTATAAGACAATTCTTGTTGTGCTGATATTGTTCACAACCGCCGGTTGCGCGGCAAAAACCTATCCGGAAAAGGCATTTTACCGGAAATCCTACAGGAAAAACGAAAGTTCACGCCTGACCTTCCTTCAGGTTTTTGAACAAAAAGAAACTCTGAACGAGATGGGCGTTACGCGGCGCACAAAAGGCAGGCCGCTTGGGTTCTACGAAGAAACCGAAAACAAGATTACAGGCCTTAAAGAACCGAAAAAAATCTATTACGTTTATGACAACGATTTCATGATAATAGGATTTATCTTTCCTGACGGTTCCACTTTCAAATACGAGTCGGACGGGTATCCCAAACAGGTCGGGGTATTCCAAAAAAACGACGGCGTGAAAACCCTGCTGAATTTTGAAGGCAAGATAGTATATCAGCCGCTTGAAGTCGATGAATTTGAGTAATGTTGAGACGAATTACGTTAAGATACAATTTTAATTCTTAAATCATAATCCCTAAACTTTTCAATAGGGTGAACACATAGGTTCCACCCTGCTTTGAAATTTGATAACCCCATAACTCCGTAACCCCGCAACCCCGTAACTCGTACCCCCGCCTCACTGTTCTACTAAACCCTCAAGCCTTTGGCCATTGTAATACATTTATGAAAAACCTTGCTGAGATTTTAAAAAACGGCGGATGCATTTCCGGGAAACATCCGAATTATGAAGAGCGCGCCGAGCAGATAAAAATGTTTGAGGCCGTTGAAAAAACCATTTCCGAATCCAGGCATCTTATAGCGGAGGCCGGAACCGGCATCGGCAAGACATTCGCCTATCTCATACCGGCCATTTACCATTCCGTTTCCTCAAAAAAACCCGTTATTATTTCCACATATACCATAAACCTCCAGGAACAGATTGTGGAAAAAGACATACCTTTTTTACAGGAAGTCCTTGACGTAAAATTTACGGCCGCGCTTGCGAAAGGCAGGAACAATTACATATGTCTCAGGCGGCTTTTCAATGCGTCTGTTGAACAGAAACAGCTTTTTGACACGCCCGAGGATACCGCGGACCTGCATAAACTGCAAAAGTGGGCTCGTGAAACGGCGGACGGTTCGCAATCCGACCTGGGGTGGCAGCCGTCATACAACGTCTGGCACAAAGTCCAGTCTGAAACCGATACCTGCCTGCGCTATAAATGCGGGCATTTTGAGGATTGTTTTTACCAGAAGGCCAAAAAACAGACTGCCGAGGCGAATATCATAGTTTCAAACCACCATCTTTATTTCGCGGACCTCGCGCTGAATGAAAAGACATTTTCCATACTTCCCGTGCATGACGCGGTGGTTTTTGACGAGGCGCACAGGATAGAAGCTGTTGCGCAGGACCACCTCGGCCTTACGGTTACGTCCGGCCAGTTCAGCTACCTGCTGAATTCCCTCTTTAACGAACGCAAAAAGGGTTTCCTCACGTTTTTCCGCCGTTCATCAGACTGCAAGAAAACGATCAGGGAACTCCGTTCTGAATCGGAAAATTTCTTTGACGTAATACACGAATGGTACCAGCGCCATAGATTTGACAGTTCCCGTTTGAGGTCCGCCGGCATGTTCGCAAACAGGGTGTCGCCTTTGTGCTTTGAATTGTCCCGTCAGCTCAAAGAACTTAAAAATGAGGTTATTGACGAGGAAAATGCGGGGCATGTTGAACAGAAGGTTGAATTTGACGCGTATATACGAAGAGCTACAGAACTCGGCACCGCGCTTGACCATATACTACAGCAGATTTATCCGGATTACGTGTATTGGGTGGAGCTGTACGGGAAACGCACGGTTTCGTTAAAGGCAGTGCCCATTGACGTGTCCGGATTGCTCAGACAGCAGTTGTTTGAAAAGAGAAAAACCTGCGTGCTTACGAGCGCGACCCTGACCATAAGCCCGGAAGGCGGGTTTGATTATCTAAAGACGCGCATGGGGCTTGACAATCCGGCGGAATTGCAGGTAGGTTCGCCTTTTGATTACAAGAAGCAAGTGAAATTATATCTCGTTAAAAGCATGCCGGCTCCTGATGATGAAAAGAACTATATTAAATCCGCGTCCGATATGGTGCTGAGATTTGTCAAGGAGAGCCGCGGAAGGGCTTTCATTTTGTTCACAAGCTATAAGGCGTTGAAAGCTGTCTATGACGAGACTGCCGGAGCCATCATGGAAGACGGCCATCACGTATTCAGGCAGGGAGAAGGACTGCCTCGGCATAAGATGCTTGAGAATTTTAAAAATAATATAGGTTCCGTTATTTTCGGCGCGGACAGTTTCTGGCAGGGCGTTGATGTGCCCGGAGAGGCCCTGGAAAACGTCATCATTGCAAAATTGCCTTTTCCAGTCCCCTCTGAACCCCTGGTAGAGGCCATTACAGAGCGCCTGGAAAAACAGGGGTTGAGTTCGTTTTATAATTATTCACTTCCCGAAGCAATCATAAAATTAAAACAGGGCTTCGGCCGTCTTATACGTTCAAAAACGGATAAGGGTATAATCGTAATACTGGATAACAGGATTTTGACAAAAGGCTACGGTAAAAAATTCCTCGCGGTATTGCCGGAATGCACGGTGGTGATTTGCTGATACGAAGGAGGA
The DNA here is from genome assembly GCA_016220095.1 of Planctomycetota bacterium. Classification (GTDB taxonomy): domain Bacteria; phylum Planctomycetota; class MHYJ01; order JACQXL01; family JACRIJ01; genus JACRIJ01. The sequence goes on from JACRIJ010000132.1 coordinate 7,887, forward strand.
AAAATGAATAATGAAGGCCGGATGTAGACTCCGTGACCCCAGACTCCAGACCCCCTGACTCATAGGGGTATTTTACACCAGAATATCGTCTTGCCTTTCTTGCTGTCAAAACCTATTTCCCCGTTGTGTTCGGAGATGATTCTCTTGCACAGCGCCAATCCCAGTCCCGTGCCGGCCTGTCGCGTGCTGAAAAACGGTTCAAACAGATGGGCCTTTATTTCTTCGGAAATGCCGCTTCCCGAATCAGACACGGCTAATCTTACGAAGCCGCCGTCCGGCGACGTTGCGGTTTCTATCACTACCTCGCCTTTTTCTCCTATTGCCGCAAAGGCATTCAAAACGAAATTCATCAATACGTGCTTGATGCGGTCGGCATCCGCCTTCACGGCCGGCAGGTTTTTCTGAAGAGAAGCCGTGACTTTTATGGAAAGATGGGCGGCCTGATACTCTACCAGCGAAATCACTTCCTTCGCGATAACATTCAAATCGGTTTCCCGCAGGGTTACCTTGCGCGGATGGGCAATGTCAAGTATCTGTTCCACAAAAATTGACAGCCTTTGGATTTCCTTCAATATTATATTGACGGCGTCTTTTTTCACGGAATTGGTTTCATTGGTTTCCATCATCTGCATGAGCATCTTCATGGAAGTAAGCGGATTCCTGATTTCGTGCGCTATGTTAGCGGAGAACTGGCCGAGGGTGGCGAGTTTTTCGCTGTTGATAAGTTCCATTTCATATTTTTTCAGGCCTTTTTGCATGGTATTAAAGGATACCGCGAGCTCGGCAAGTTCGTCTTTTCCCCTGACTTCAACCGGCACGTCCAGGCGCCCCTGCGCGATTTCGCTTGTTTTCCGGACGAGTTCGTAAACCGGTTTTGTTATGGTATGAGCAATGATGAATCCGAACAGGAGCATGAAAATCAGGGAAATTATGCCTATGATGAGAATCGGTTTTGTGGCGGACACCTTGCGGGAATATATTGAATCGGCCGAATATATAAGGATCATGGTCGCGCCTCTCGGAAGCGGCACGGTGACGAAAAATATCTCCGAATTTTTCATGCGGCCTCCGTAGAAAATATAAGGCTTCTGCGCTATATTCTTGAATAAAGGCAGGATGTCGCCTGCTTCCGTGCCCGGCATGGTTGACAGCGGCTTTTGAAATGAATATTCGTATATGACATCGGCGCCAGTGAGGGATTTTATTTTTTCAGCCAGCGCGGGATTCATTGAAAATCCTCCCTGGGAAAGCATGGTGGAAAGGTTTTTTAGCTGTTCCACTATGCGCTCTTCCACCGCGTTACTCGTAATCTGCAGAGACACGATCATCGTAAGCAGGAAAACGCATAGAAACAATACCACGTAGGGAATAATGATTTTCGTTTTTATGGTCATTGGCGGCATTATACATTGTTATTCCGGCTATATCAAAACAAATTTGCGTTGACTGACGCCTTACCCTTATATCGATTCCTGCCGATTATAAATCTGCAATCTTGCAATCGTGTAATCTTTAAATTTTAGAATCTTCTAATCTTAAAATCGTCTTTATGTCCCAAAAAACCAAAAAAGGATTTTCGCTGATGAAAGCGCTGTTTTACCTCGCGGTATTCATCGTTTTTGTCAAGGAAATCATAGTGCCTATTGTATTTGTAATAGCCGTGCCGCGTTTGGTGCCGAAATTGATCAACGGAAGTATTTCTGTCGGATGGGCCAGGGTAACCATTACCGGAGAACTCGTGCTCAAAGACATAGTTGTGCGGACGCGGGAGGGCAATGCAACGGCTTTTTTCAAGGCAGACCGCCTGGGATTGGATGTGAATTTCCTGTCCCTTGCAAAGGGCGAATTTGTTTTTTCCAACCTGCTTATTGACAAAGGCAGGTTCATTCTGGAATGCGGCGCGGACGGAAAATGGAATTTTACGGAATTTTTTGAGCACGGACCCGGAACCTCCGCGGTTCCGCATATTAAATTCGGTGATTTTCCGCTCGAACAGGTGCGGTTGAAGGAATCAGATGTTGTTTTCAGGAAAATAAATGCTGACGGCGCGGCAACGGAGATTTCGGCCGTGAACCTGTGCGGAACTCTGCGCAAGGAAGGCGGAACCATTTTTCTGCAGGATATGCTTGAAGGCGAATGCGCAGGGGGAAAGCTGACCGTTACCGACGTCAGAATCACGCCAGGAGACAGGACAAGCGTGTATTTTCAGATAAACGCGGATAAAAGCCGCATTGAGGAATTGATAAAGACTACTCCTTTAAGAGGCAGGGAGCTTTCAGGAAGCCTGACCGCGTTCTTGACAATTACGCGCAATGAAGAGACGGGATTTATTCCGGCCGGGTCCGGGTATTTTGACATCTGCGACGCGAAAATCTGGTCGCTCCCGTTTTTCCTCAGCATACTGAACGTATTGGATTTTGCCTTGCCGGGAAGCGCCGCGGTGGATGAAGCGCGAATGAAATACAATATTTCCAATGGCAGTTTTGAAATTACGGAGATGGCGTTTCTGAGCCACGCGATAAGCCTTATAGGAGAAGGCAGTATGGATCTGAACGGAAAAAACCTTGATATGGTTTTCGTACACAGGTTCGGCAAGGAAGGATTTGGGCAACTGCCGATTTTCGGAGGGGCCGTGCAGGGATTGCTGGATTTTGTGCAGGGCAATATCAATCAGATAGAGGTCAGCGGCACTTTTTCAGAACCGCAGGTGCATTTGGTCCCGTTAAAAATCATAACCAAACCGGTGATGACGATACACGATTTGTTCAGCGGGGATTGAGGGTTGAGGGGTTAAGGAGTTACGGGGTTAAAGAGTTGTGGAGTATAACAGGTTAATTCGTTATTTATAAAAGTCGTCGTCTTATACTTTCGCGAAAATAACGACGTAATTCTTGCCGTACGTTTTGGCGCATTTGGGACAGGTGGTATACCAGAAAAACATCCCTTTCGGGTCTTTTCCTTTTGATTTCACATGGGCATCCATTTCTTTAGCCCATTTGCCGGCGTTTTTATAAGGGCCTTCAAAGACCTTAGCCATGAATGTGCCGGATATCCTGCTTAATTCCGCGCCCGGTATTTCCTTGTTGACCGCGATGTGCAAATCAGAACCCCACAGGGATTTCTCCTCGGATAACATCATGTTCTGGCTGTTTTCCGCGCCCGAGGCTTCTATTTTTTTCATGTTCCTGACCACAACGCCGCCGAAATTGAGCGGTATGTGCAGAAAACTTATTACATGGTCTTTAACGAACAATTTATCCTGCCACGCGATTTCTTTTCCGTCCCACTGTTCGGGAGCAAATCTTGGGCAACATCCGGTTTCAGATTGGCTTGTCATGAAAAATCCCCCTTAGTGTTTTCTTAAAAATAAATAGTATGCGATTGTACCTGCGAAAATTAATACGATTAGGAATATGATTAATACGAGAATCTTGATTGATAAAGGAAGCACGCTTATAAGGCTTACGGATTGGGTGGACGATGGGTTTGATTTTGCCGGCACGGGTTCAGATGCGGGTTCGGGTCTTGGCGCAGGCTCTATTGCAGGCGCGGGCTCAGGTTCATCAATCACGTCTGCGGGTTTGTGTCCTGGGGCAAGTTCAAGTATAGGCACAAGTTCAGGATTGCCTGGCGAAAGAGGGTTTGTTATGTCTATTGCGTATGTGTTATGGCGGTCGTTTGTGACAATCAGGCTGTTGCCAGTCACTTTCAATTCCGTTATAAAGACCATTTGCACATCCTGTTCCAGCGCCGGATCTGTCGGGACATCGTACACTTTCGTTTCCCAGAGCTGTTTGCCTGTTTTTTCATCATAGGCGGCAACGAAACCCATTTTGTCATGTGGAGCGGTGAATTTAACGCCGTTATGCGTGACAGGCGTAACTTCTTTTGGCGCTGATGTTTTAGCCAAAGCCGGTGTTACCGATAAGATACAAAATAAACACGCAACGCCTATTGCAACAAAAAACGTCTTGTTATTCATTGTGAATATGCCTTTTGAAATAAAGACTCCTGTCTGATTCCGGTTTCAACGGGTCATTGGCCATTGCGCTATTTGTTTGCCAATTTGGCCGTAATTTCAGCTACGAATTTTCCCTGGAATCGTGCGCCTGCCAATTCATTTTCGCTCGGCATGCGTTCGCCCTTGCCGCCCGTAATTGTAGAAGCTCCGTAAGGCGAACACCCGGAGATTTCATCTGTGCGCATCTGGCCCTGAAACGCGTAAGGCAATCCCACGACAACCATGCCGTGATGGAACAGGTTGGTCATAAAAGTAAGAAGCGTAGATTCCTGGCCGCCGTGCTGGGTAGCCGAACTTGTAAACACGCTTCCGATCTTGCCGGTAAGCGTGCCTTTGAACCACAACTGGCCCGTGGCATCCATGAATTGGCGCATCTGTCCGCACATATTGCCGAATCTTGTAGGCGTGCCGAATATTATAGCATCAGCGGATGCGAGTTCATCAACAGAGCATACGGGGACATGGGCAAATGCTTTTTGCGCCTCTACGGCGCCCATTTTTGCAAGCACGTCCTGCGCCAATGTCTCCGGCACCCGGCGCATAGCAACTTCAGCGCCTTTAACTTCTCTGGCTCCTTCCGCAATCGCCTCAGCCATGCGATGTATGTGTCCATACATTGAATAATAAACTACTAACAGTTTCATAACATATCCTCCAAAAACAAGAATGAATAATTATGAAGGAAGTACGTACGTAGACTCAGGACTTCAGACTCATAGTTATCTGCTTTTTTTCGGTTTTATTGTAAATGATGCCTGGACTTTATCGCCTTTGCTATTGACCGCTGTTGCGGTTGCGCGCAGGGGATTGGTTATCTGCTGGGTCGCTTTTATTGTAACTGCCGGGCCCGAGTTTGGAGTAACCTCCAGACCGCGGTCAACTTCCCATTTTATGCTTGTGCCTTCGGGCAATTTCATCCATTTGCCGTCGGAAGTCTTACCGAAGGCGTAAACGGTAACGGATTCATTTGCGTTAAGTTTTGCGTTATCGGCGGGAGCGCCGGATTTCTGGCTTGAATCCGAAGTCACGTAAATGCCCGCGAGTTCGGGTGCGGCAGGCGTTCTTACGGGTTCCGGCTGTCTTGCCGGTTGGGGCTGGGGCCGTTGTGGTTGAGGTTCGGGTTGTCTGACCGGCTGGCGTTCTCTCGGTTCAGGGCGTTTTACTTCGGGGTTTTTAGGCGCCGCAACATGCGGTTCAGGTTGTTTGGGAGCAGGGGGCTGTACTGCCGGCTGTTGCGGGGCGGGAACCTGTACGATTGCCGGCTGTTTGGGTGCGGGCTGTTTCGGCTGGGGCTCGGGATTGGCCTGTAATTGCGCAAAAACAGGCGCCTGCTTTTTAGGTTGTTTCTTGACCTGGCCGTCTTCAAATCCGACAAGGACTATCCTGCACGATGATAGTAAAAACAGCGAGCTCAGGATAATTGCAACGGTAACTCTTTTCATATGCAATCCTTTAATAAATTTAATAGTTATTTGATTATTTTAGGATGAAGGATTTACCACATTTACTTTAGCATTATTCATTCCGAAATGCAAGTGTTTTTATTTAAACAATGTTAAACTGTTTTGAACAACGTAACGACGACGTATTTAACAGGGACTCTAAGAGACCTTGAAGAGACACGACGATTTCTTTGTTTTGCGATTACACGTCCGTACGTCAATCATCAAGTCGCAAATCATCCAGTCATTAAATCCCAAACGTCCTTCCTTCTCCATTTTTCATACTTCATTTTTTGCGTAAACAAGGACGTTATCGCCGATGGGTTTTATCTTAACGTTTTTTAATCCTGCGCCAACGAGCCAATTCTTCATTTCCACCGGCGTATAGCTCCTGCCGCCCGCGGTATTGACGAGCATATTGATTGAAAACAAGGCCGCCGGCGCCGGATGAGCGCGATCCTCCGCTATACGGAATTCCTGTATCACAATCCTGCCGCCGGGATTAAGCGCCTTGGCGCATTTCAACATCAATTTTCTGCAGTCGGCGTCTGAATAAGCATGCAATATCTGGCTGATAAAAATCAGGTCATAATTTTTGCCGATGCTGTCAAGCTTAAAATTTCCCGGAAGATATTTGATGTTTTTGACGCCGGATTTCCCGACAATGTTTCTGGCAATCCTGATAGTTTCCGCGAAATCAAAGAGCGTAACTGCCGCGCCTTTGCGCGCGAATTCCATCGCGTAAGTGCCCGGTCCGCCGCCGAGGTCAAGCACGGTTTTCACGCCGCGCAAATCTATTGACTGTACGATCTTACGGGCCTTGAGAATTGCCATATTGTGCATGGCCTTGATGAAGGAAGCGTGGTTGTCTGCTTTATGATAAGGCCGGACTGTCTTGACGACCTTGTCAAGGCCCGACCAGTTTTGATAGAGTGAATCCGCGTGCCTGAGCGCATCGCCCTGATAAAAAGGTTTGCCCTGAACGAGCAGGGCATCCGATAGCGGAGTGTTTTTGTATTTTGAACCGGATTTTTGCAGAAAGCCGAGAGAAGTAACGGCATCAAGGAGTATTTCCAAGGCGCGCGCGTCGGCCCGGACGGCCTTTGCAATCTCTTTCGCAGTCTTTGGCGATTGGACATGGTCGAAAATCCCGTATTTGTTCGCGGTCAGTATGACCCTTGACGCCTGGAAACCGCGATACAAATTCCTGAGGACTTCAGTTGCCTGGTGAATATTAATGTGTTTAGTCATAGATACAAGATAGTAATCAGTTATCAGTAATTAGTAATCAGGAAGCAATAGTCCGTAATTCGCGGTAATTCGTGTGAATTTGTGGTTCGCAATACCGCGGTGCGCGTCCGGCTCTTTGCGTTCTTTGCGGTTAATCATGCATCGTTGTAAGTACGTACACTGGTATTGTAAATCGTTCCTCGTGTCTTCGTGCCCTCGTGGCAAAAATCCGTAATAGTCTTTTGTTACGATTATGGTATTGTATTTTACAAACTAACGTATTCCTTCGGGGCGAGATTCGTCTGGAATGTCCACACCGTAGCGGAGCCGTTTTTCACGCGATAGACGGCAAAGGGTTCATACCCGATTTTTTCTATAATTGGTTTCAGGAAATCGCGTTTAGCAACAATTTCTTTTTTAAGATTGAGGTCTTCCACGAGTTCTGCCGTACCATTCACCCTGACCTGGGTATTGTCTTTCGGGTTATAGAAGCACAATTCTACCTTGGGGTTCTTTTGGATTTGTTTGTGCATATCTTTAGCCTTACCGGTATGGAAGATGATGCCGTTTTCATCCGATTTATACGGCATGATATAGCGGCCGCGGGGCACGTCCCCGTCCGCCGTAGCCAGACAGCAGACCGGGCAGGCGTTAATAAGTGAAAGAACTTCTTGTTTGTTCATAAATGAATCTCCTTGTAAATAGGTTTTGATTAGCAGTATACATAGTTAGTGGTTTTTTTGCAAATAAGGGATGCTAAATTCTCAAACATGAAAGCCATAAAACAATGCAAGCTGTAAAATTGGAGCAGGTGAGCAGGAGACCGCAGGCGTAACGTCCATCGTTTCAACTGTTCACCTGTTCTTATATTCGCCTGCTCTACCATTTTTCGCGCTTTGCGCGAA